>DATEQI010000514.1:0-5902 GCA_035272805.1 Alphaproteobacteria bacterium
ATGGTGCCGAAAGTGCCATTCGCGGCCCGAAGAGAAATTATCGTAGAGGGTGACGGCGGCGACCTCGCGATCGGCCAGCAATCGATCGGTGAAGTGGCTGCCCAAGAAGCCTGCGCCCCCCACGATCGCATAGCGGGCTCCGGCATCCTTGCGGGCGGACGGGTGAGGCATGCTTTTGCGCTCGATGTGGCCGCGACGTTGTCTTGCCATTGATCGCAGGTTCCAAGGTCCTAGGCGAACCGGCTGCGCCAAATCCGCTTCAAGGTCCACCAGGCACTCTCCAAGGGACGCAGGGTGCTCTCGCCGATCCTCGGCCGATAGGGGATATGGATGACCTTGATCTTCCAGCCTTCGCGCAGCGGACGCAACAAGAGCTCGACCGGCAGGGCGGCACCCTTCCTCTCGTAGCGCAGCCCTTCGATGAGCTCCCTTCGATAAGCGCGCATTCCGCTATGCAGGTCGTCGAGGCGGCGGAGGAAGAGCACGGAAGCGATCAGCGCAAATCCCCAGTTCGCGAGGAAATTGAGCCATGGCATCGCCGCCGGCTTGCGCGCGAGCCTGGAGCCGTCCACGAGATCATAGCCCTCCTCCAGGACCATGCCCGCCATCGTTTCGATGAATTGGACCGGATAGGTGTCGTCGCAGTCAAGGGTCACCACCACCTCGCGCGCGCTCGAGCGCAACGCCAGGTCCATGGCCGGACCATAGCCCGCGGGCGGAAACTGCCTGACGACGCGCGCGCCGAGCGAGCGGGCGATCTCCGGCGTGGAGTCGCGGCTGCTATCCACGATCAGGATCTCGGCATCGGGTACCGCGCGCCGAATGTCGCCGATCACCTTGGCGACGGCTTCCGCCTCGTTCATGGTGATCATGGCGACGGTGGTGCGAGCTCCGGATCGGCTCAAGTCCGCTCCTTGCAAGTTGGCGACGCTGAAGCGTGCGCATCGGCTCTTCTGGGGCGGCCGGTCACGCGCGCGCCGCACGTTCGGGAGTGCCTCGGTCGTGAGCAATCCGCCGGCAAATGACAGAGAGGAAGGCCGCGATCAGGAGGGCTCCGGCTTGCATCCCGAGGAGGGCTGCAAGGGGGATGACGAGGCCCGGGAGGAGCCAGGCGAGGAGAAGCGCTAACTTCTCGCCGGGCAGCCAGCCATGCCGCGCGCCGTGCCAGCCGAGCCAGGCGATCGGAAGAATCAGCAACACCAGGTCGTAGTTGTAGACATAAGGGGTGGCCAGCAGGTTGGCGACCACAAGAACGGACGACTTGAGCGTCTGCGGCGCCGGGCTCCGCCATGCCCACACGACCGCGACGGCGGCGGCGAGGGCGAAAGCGCCCTGGGCGAGGTAAGCGAGCGGACTCCCGAGGCCAAGCTGGCGCACCATCACGAAGGCGGACGGTTGCCAGTTCCAAAGAATGAAGACATCGGAGTTCAAGCCATTCGTTCCCGGGAGCGACGTTTGCGCGTGTCCGAACGAGCGGATGTTGTCGAGCAAGGCGAGCCAGATGTCGGCACCGAAGACGATCGAGCTCGCCGCGATCAGAAAGAGGACGCCGAGCGCGGCCGCGGAGAAGACGGCCCAGCGGCGCGAAACGAGGAGTGCCAGCGGTACAAGCAGGAAGAGATGGGGTTTCACCGCAAGCAAGGCGATGAAGGCACCCGCAAGCAGCGGCCGCTCGTCGAGCAACAGCAAGCCCCATCCGAACGCAGCCACGAGCAGCAAGCCGAAGTGGGCCGTGTGAAGCGTGAGGAGCGCTCCGGGAAAGGCGAGCCCGAGCCACAGGAAACGCGGCTCGAGCGCGAGCCGCTTGACCAGCGTGAGATAGGCCGCAAGCCCGGCCGCATACCATAGCGGCACGGCCCAGAGATAAGGCAGCAACGCGAAAGGCAGCAGAAAGAGCAGCAGCACCGGCGGGTAGTGCCATGGATAGAGCGGCCGCACCGCGCCGATCACCGCCTTCTGCATCGCGTAGAACGAGGGGAAGTCGTAGATGGCCGAGGGCGTCGGACCGAGGGCCGCCTTGGCCGCGGTCCAGAATTCGATGAAGACATGGCCGAAGGGTATGCCCACGGGATCCATCATCCCGTGCGCGATCGTGAGCGCGGTCCATAGCCCCGCGAAGACCAGATAAAGCGCGAACAGCGCCGCCGGATAGAAAGTGAGCCGCTCGCGATTGAGCCAAGGAAGCTCGAGCCAGCGGACGAACCGCCCCGGCGCGGTCATACGGCCCTCTCATCCGACGTGTCCCAGACAGCCGACCGAACGGACCATCCCATTCTGAGGATAGCGGCAGCAGCGCCGTCGTTCAATGAGCCGGCGAGGCACGCCGCGGCCCATCGGCACGCGCGCACGAGAGAGCTCTAGAAAAGCGGAAGGCCTCGCCCCGCCCGCTCGCGGCAGTCGCCGGCGATCTCGGCGTAATCGACCGTCAGCTCCTCGCCGATCTCGATGTCTCGCGCCGCCACCACCACGCCGTCCCCATTGACGACGAGATCGTCGCGGGGAACCAGATTCGGCGTGGACGAGTGATTGATGAAGAGGGTCTGGTCGCCGGGGATGCTGAGCTGCGTCTTATCCAAACTCAGGACGCCATAAACATCGACGAAGCGGCGGACGTGCCCCGGCTGGCGCTCGAGCCACGACACGGGATGGCGGTTGTCGACGCCGGGATCGAATTGCCAGACAACGGCCCCTCTGTGGGCGGCTTCGCGCGCAAAGACGCCGAGCCCGTGAACGGCGCTGGGACGCACTTCGACGGCGATCAGCAGCATCGCTTCCTCCGCTCGCATGCGGACGGAGGGAGCCTGCGGCGCAGGAATGCGGCTCGCGCGCTTGCGGCGCATGCCCCCGGCAGGCGCTGCGTCACTTGAAGAAGATATCCATCAGATGCAGGAAGGCGGGGCCGCCGATGATCAGAAAGACGCTGGGCATGATGAAGATGATCATCGGCACGGTCAGCAAGACGGGCATCTTGTTCGCCCGCTCCTCGAGCTTGAGCAGCATGTCGTTGCGCAACTCGGACGCGACGACGCGCATCGACTGCGCGAGCGGCGTTCCGTAGCGCATGGTCTGGGAAAGCGTCGACACGACCGAGCGCACGCTCGGCACGTCGACGCGCTCGGCTAGATTGAGGAGCGCCTGATCGCGGCTCGGCAGTATCTTGAGGTCCGCCGCGGTAATGGCGAGCTCCTCCGCAAGGATCGGCTGCGAGCGCCTCATCTCGACCACCACGCGATCGAGCGCGTCTTCCAGCGCCAAGCCGGCCTCGACCGACACGACGAGGAGCTCGAGCCCATCCGCGAGGCCCATCTCGATCGCCTGCGTCCGCCGGTTTACGAGCGCCTTGACGACGTAAGTGGGGGCGAAGAAGCCGACTCCGAAACCCAGGAACGCGAAACCCAGCATCCGCAAGCCGAAGAATTGCGCGCCCACGCGCGCGGCGATAATCGACATGGCAATCAGGCATGCCAAACCGACCGCGAGCCGGAATAATGTGAAAGCGACGATCGCCCGCTCTGCCGAAATACCGTAGCGCGCCATGCGCCGCATGATCTCGCGCTCCTCCCGCGCCGGTATGCCTGCGCCCCCCAGGCGAACCGGCCTGGCGGCGACCTTGCGCACCTCGGCGGCACCGCGGAAGGGCCGGAGCGCATCGACCTTGCGCGAGACGTTGTTGCGCCACTCCATTATGTTATATGCCGTGAACGCCAAGCCGGCCACGACGAAGGCGGTGGCGGTAAGCCCGCTCAGGACGATCGCGGAGGACGTCACGGCCATTGCGGCGCTCTCCTATCGCGCGCTCAAGTCATCGTCGCCTTGCGGATCAACCAGCGCATGGTAAGGCCGGCGAGCGTCAAACTCAAAATCGCGATTCCGACCAGCACGTTGCCGCGCGGGTCCGTGATCAGGGGCGCAAGATAGGACGGCGCCATCAGCATCAAGGCGCCGGTGATGAAGAACGGAATCACGGAGAGCACGATGGCCGAGATGCGCACCTCGGCGGTCGCGGCATTGGCCTTCATCCGTATGGCGCGACGCTTGCGAATGATCTCGCCGAGCGTTTCGAGCGTCACGGCGAGATTGCCGCCCGTAGCGCGCTGGAGCGACACCGCCGTGGCGAAGAAACGGAAGTCCGCCAAGCCGACCCGCTCGGACATGTTGGCGAGCGCGTCCTCCATCGGTATGCCGATCTCGATCTGGTCCGCGACTGCGGCAAACACGGTGTCCACCGGCGGTGCCGCCCGCTGTCCGAGCGTTCGCATCGTGGCCGTGACCGGCAAGCCGGCGCGCACCATGCGCACGACCATGTCGATGGCGTCGGGAAAGAACGCCATGAACCTCGCCTCGACGCGATGCTGTTCCTGGCGCACGATCACACGGGGGACCAGAAAAAACGCGGCGAGCGCGATCGGGACCCAGAGCCAGAGCGGCAGATGCAGCGTCAGGCGAAAGAGGATTATTGCAGTCAGCGCTGCGCCGGATCCGTAGATAAAGAGCCGCAGCGTGCTGCTCCGCGCACCCCACGTCGGCCCCGATCCGACAAGGATGGGCCGGATGCGCACGGACAGATCCTCGACCCAAGCCGGCGTTTCCTCCTCCTTCGCCTGCTTTTTCTGCTCCGCGCGATCTACGCCCATGGCTTGATCGACTTTCTTCCCCAAGGCGCCGCTTTGCTGGCGCGCCTGGAGCAGAACCAGCACCACCGCAGCGCCGCCGACGAGAACCAAAAGTGCCACCAGCAGTGCTACCAGGATCACGGGGAAGGCCTTTCCGATTTGCAGGTCTCGAGAAAGGCATTGGCCAGCCCGTAATACTCAAGGCGCGTCAGGAAGTGCGGCCTGACACCCGAGGCTTCGTAGACTCCGCGCAGCGTGCCGTCCGGGTTTTCGCCGAGATACTTGAACGAGAAGAGCGTCGCGAGCAGGATGACATCGTCCTCCATCCCGACGACCTCGACGACCTCGGTGATCCGCCGCGTGCCGTCCCGCATGCGCTCGACCTGGACCACGAGATCCATGGCGCTCACCATCTGGCCGCGGATCGCCCGGCTCGGCAGGTTGACGTCCGCCATCAGAACCATGTTCTCGATGCGCGAGAGTGCATCGCGCGCGGAGTTCGCATGAATGGTGGACATCGAGCCGTTGTGGCCGGTGTTCATCGCCTGCATCATGTCGAACGCCTCGGGGCCGCGCACCTCGCCCACGATGATGCGGTCGGGCCGCATCCGCAGCGCGTTGCGCACAAGGTCGCGCTGGGATATCTGGCCGTGGCCCTCGACGTTCGGGGGCCGCGTCTCGAGCTGCACGACATGCGGCTGCTGGAGCTGGAGCTCGGCGGCATCCTCGATCGTGACGACGCGCTCGCCTTGGTCGATCGGATGCGACATCGCGTTGAGAAGTGTGGTCTTGCCCGAGCCCGTGCCGCCCGAGATGATGATGTTGAGCCGGCAGCGCGCACAGATCTCGAGCGCGCGCGCGAGCTCGCTCGAGCAGCTGCCGATTCTCGCCATTTTGGGAAGGTCGAGAAAGACGCGCGAAAATTTGCGGATCGAGATGCAGGGCCCCTTGAGGCTGAGCGGGGCTATGATGACGTTGACGCGGCTGCCGTCGGCGAGACGCGCGTCCAGCATCGGGCTCGATTCGTCGATGCGCCGGCCGACCGAGGAAGCGATGCGCTGGGCCACGTGGAGCACGTGGGCGTCGTTGCGGAAGCGCACGCCGGTGAGGTCGAGCTTGCCGCGCCGCTCGACGTAGACCTGCCGCGGGCCGTTGATGAGAATGTCGGCGACATCCGGATCGCGCAGGAGCGGCTCGAGCGGCCCCAGCCCGATCATGTCGTCGACGATCTCGGCCGCCATCACCAGCTGCTCTTCGTGATTGACGAGGAAGCGGCGCTCGTCCGCGAC
>DATEQI010000515.1:0-5107 GCA_035272805.1 Alphaproteobacteria bacterium
GCCGGGCTCGGCTGGACGGTCGACCCCTTTGCGGGCGAAGTGCACCAAGGCAGGCTCTACGGCCGCGGCGCCTCGGACATGAAGGGCGGGCTCGCGGCCTCGATCGTGGCGCTCGAGGCGATCCTCGACGAAGGCATCCGCTTTCCCGGCTTCCTCGAGATCTCGGGCACGGTCGATGAGGAGTCGGGCGGCTATGGCGGGGTCGGCTATCTTGCCGAGCGCGGCTATTTCTCGCGTCCGCGCGTCGACCACGTGATCATCCCCGAGCCGCTCAACGTCGATCGCATCTGCATCGGCCATCGCGGCGTGTGGTGGGCGAAGATCGAGACCCACGGCCGCATGGCCCACGGCTCCATGCCCTTCCTCGGCAATTGCGCCGTGCGCCACATGGGTGCGGTACTCGAGCGCATCGAGCAGAGCCTCATCCCGCGCCTCGCCCAAAAGCACACCCGCATGCCGGTGGTGCCCGAGGGTGCAAAGCGCTCGTCGATCAACATCAACTCGGTCCACGGCGGGCTCGGCGAGGATTTCGAGGGCCTGCCGAGCCCGCTCGTGCCCGACAGCTGCCGCATGGTGATCGACCGCCGCTACCTCATCGAGGAAGACCCCGAGGAGGTCCGCCGCGAGATCGTCGACATCCTCGAGACGCTCAAGGGCGAGCGGCCGGGATTTTCCTACAGCTTGAGCGAGGTGCTGCACTTCCTCCCCACGCTCACCGATGCCGACGCCCCCGTGGTGCGGGCGGTCAGTGCCGAGATCGAGCGCGTCCTCGGCCGGCCCGCGACGCAGGTCGTCTCGCCCGGCACTTACGACCAGAAGCACGTGGTGCGCACAGGGCACCTCAAGAGCTGCATCGCCTATGGCCCCGGCATCCTCGACCTCGCCCATCAGCCCGACGAGTACGTGCTGATCGAGGACATGGTGAGCTCGGCCAAGGTGATGGCCGGGGCGGCGTTGCGCCTCCTCGGCGCGGCGCCTTGAGCGAGGGCGGCACGCCGGCTCGAGAGCGGCTCGAGAGCGTCCGATGCTTGCAAAACCATCGGGGTCCTTCGAGACGCACCCCTTCGGGGCGCTCCTCAGGATGAGGCAAATTTGTGTGTGGCAGTAATACTTTACCTCATCCTGAGGAGCGCGCGGAGCGCGCGTCTCGAAGGACGCATCTGAGCCGGTCCGAGGCACCGGCACAGAGCGTAAGAACCTGATTTTCGTTGCTCCCCGAGATTTGTGTGCATCCGCTTACGTTTGCGCGGGGGTGACGAGGCGAACTTTTCCACTCGATCGGATATCGCTCGAGAAACTCGCGCGTCACCGTCAGCGCGAGTCCTGCTCTCGCGCTTCCAGGAGCTCGCGCCTAAGTGTGGCGATGAGCTCGCGGCTCGCGGGGAGGTGCTTCTCCTCGGCCTCTAGGATGCGCGCGAAGGCCCGGCGCTTCAGCGCCTCCATATCGACGAGGCCGGCGTAGCGCTCGCTGCCCGCCGCGTCGCAGACGATCTCGATCAATCGCTCGACGGCATGCAGCCGTCCGAGCAGGTAGTCGTTCTCGCGATAGGCGCGCGAGAAGAAGGCGCCGAAATGGGCGAGGCTGGTACCCTTGAGCGGGGCCGGGCCGACGGCCTTGCCCCGGAAACGCACGTCTTCCGGGCTGATGCGATCGATGCGGATCTCGCCGAACTCCCCCACGTCGCGCCAGTTCGTCACCGAGAAGGTCAGCACGTCCCAAAAGGGAAATCCGAGATAGTTGGTCAGCACCTCGCGCCTGACGAGCGGTGCCGAGGTGCCGTGATCCATGCCGGCGAGGAGGGCGTCGACGTCGTGGGTCGCCTTGGCGAGATCGATCTCGCGCGCGATGCGCTCGACCAGTGCCGCGATCGCTTGCCCGTGGCGAGAGGCAAAGTCCCGCGCGTAGTCCTCGATGTCCCTCGCGTCCGCCGTAGACGGCGGCGTCGCGAAGAGCTCGCGTGCGGCCGCACGCGTCTCCTCGGCGAGGAATTCCGCAGTTTCGTAACCGCGGAGCACTTCCAGGCATTGATAGAGCTGCCGCTTCAGTCGATCGACGAATTGCGCCGTGTCGCTGCCGAGCCCCGCCTCGTCGCACATCGCGTAGAGCCGGTTCTGCCCCTGGATGAGGAAGCTCAAGCGCCGCATCCGATAGGCAACATCGAAGGAGAGGAGAAAGGCGACCCAAGGCGGGACGGCATTTTGCGGCACCCGTTCCCGCTTGAGTGCCGCACTCTCGCCCTCGCCGTAGACGATGCCGCGCTCTCGCGTCCAAGCGTCGACGATCTCGGACACGGCACGGGCGGCGAGCGAGCCGGTCGGGAAGTCGCAAGCGAGCGCCATGAGCTCTGCGACGAAGCCGCGCGCGGAGCTCATCTTGAGGCGCACATAGGCCTCGTAGGCGAAGCCCGCGCTCGCGCGCACCCGCAGGTTGACCGCTTCCCGCCAGCTGGCGATCTGCTCGATCGTGAGGGGCCGGTCGATTGCGGCGGTCGCCACGCCGGCGACGAGGCCTGAGATCTCCGGACGCGCCGCCTCGACGACCGCCTGGAGCCGCCGCACCCTTTCATTGAAGCCGTTGACCCAATTGAGCTCCTGCGCGATGGGCTCGTGCCGAGGCAGGTCCGACAAGGCGCCCTTGAGTGCCGTGAAGAAGCCGGGGGGATGGCTGCCCGCGAATGCAGGCGGCATCACCGGGTCGGGCTCGACGTAGACCAGACGGCGATCGACTTGGCGATAGGCGGGGCGCCCCCTGATCGACTGGATCGCTTCGCTGAACGGCTTGTTGGTGAGCACGCTGCCGTCGATGAAGGATGCGAGCTCGGGATCCGTGCCGGCCCGGTAGTAGCGCTCGAAGTTGCGCGCGAGAAAGCGCGCGCGGTTCGGCCATTCGAGGCCCTTGCTTTCCAAGAGCGCGTCCATCTCGACGATCCGCGCCGGCGGAAAGGCGCCTGGAAAGGAGGAGGTTCCGCGCGCGGCAAACGCAAGCGCGGCTGCGTCCGCAAGCGTGAAGTCGCTTTTGATCTTGCCGGCGGCGGAGCGCCGATAGCCGAAGCGGAGGATGTGGCGATGCTCGCGCTCGCGGATGAGCGGCGGGTCGTGGATTTGGATGAGCTGCTGATAACCGGAGAAATCGGTGAGCGCCACGAAGAGCTCGAGCCGCATCCCACTCGGCAGCAACGAGCCCTCCCCCTCGCCCATGATGCGCACGGCATCCAGCATCAGCTCCGACATGCGCAGGCCGTCGAAGGGCGGCTTGAACCAGCGCGAGCGGAGGAAGAGGGAGAGCTTCCTGCGCACCTCGCGCTCCGGGATGTTCGCCAAGAGGCGCGTGCGGCCGGCGCCCCAGAGGAAGGGCAGGAGGAACCATTTGCTCCAGGCCTTGGCCTTGGCCTCCCGCGCCAAGAGCTCGCTCACGTCGGCCTCTGCGAGCCACAGCTCGCGCAGCCTTTCCATGGGAAGATCGTGCGCAAGCGCGCGCGCCAGCATGACGCCGTTGATGCCGCCGGCCGACGCCCCCGCGATCACGTCGACAATCACGCGGAGCTCGACCTTGCGCCCGATCTCGCGCAAGAGCTCGAAGTAGAGACCCTCGGTATCGCATTCGCCATCAGGCGGCACTACCTCGGCGGGATAAGCCGCCACGAGGCGCTCCGCGCGGTTGGCGATGGCGTGGAGCGCCTTGGACGCCCGCACGAGCTTGAGAACCTCCTTGCTGATGCCGTGCATGTAGACCGCGAGCGAGATGCCGCCGAAGAACACAAGGGCCAGACGGAGCTCCTTCTCGCGCACGCCGATTCCTCTTATCCGATTTGCAGCCCCTCAATAGCGGCAATGCAGAGAATCCGCGCTACGCCGCCTTGAAGGGGCGGACCTTGATCTCCTCGAAGCGGCGGCGCGCCTGCCAGAGGTCGTAGGCCGTCTGCATGCCGAGCCAAGTCTCGGGACTAGCGCCGAAAGCCTTCGACAAGCGGATCGCCATATCGACGGAGATGCCTGCCCTCTCGTTGATAAGCTCCGAGAGCGCCTGCCGCGTGATGCCGAGCCCCCTTGCCGCCGCAGTCACGGAGAGGCCAAGCGGCTCGAGGCATTGCCGGCGGACAATGCCGCCCGGGTGCGGAGGGTTGTGCATGCTCATAAGCGCGCTCCTAGTGATAGTCGAGATAATCGACATCGAAGGCGTGACCCGCTTCGAAGCGGAACGTCACCCGCCAAGTTCCAGATACGGATACCGCCCAGCGGCCCTTGAGCGTTCCCTTGAGCGGATGCAGCCGGAAGCCCTGCAGATTCATATCCTCGGGGCCCCGGCTTTGATCCAATTGAGCGAGGATGTCGCGGAGTTTCTCCACATGTTGCGGCGCCACGCGTCTGGCCGTCCTCCCATCGTAGAGCGCTTGCAGCCCACGATGCTTGAAGGACCCGATCATCCGCAAACAATAGCGCTTTTTTGTCGTCTGTCAACTGTCAGGCGACACGAACTCCGAATCGGGCAGACCCATTCTAATACCGGTACGCCTCGATCTCGAGGAGCGGGAAGGCGCTCAAGACGTGCGGCGGATTGGTCGGCGCCGCCGGGTGGAGAAAGGAGCGGTCGAGCTCGGCGAAACGCCCTACGCCCAGGAGGCCGAGGCAACGCTGCACCTCGTCCTCGAGGAGCTCGAGCATGCGCACGATGCCGCCCTGCCCCGCCGCCGCGAGCCCGTAGCACTGCATGCGGCCGAGGCCGACGAGGTCCGCCCCAAGGGCGATCGCCTTGACCACGTCGGTACCCCGGCAGAAGCCGCCGTCGATCATGATGCGGGCGCGGCCGGCGACTTCCTCGACGATCTCCGGCAGCACCTCGAGCGCGCCGCGCCCGTGGTCGAGCTGCCGCCCGCCGTGGTTCGACACGTAGATCCACTCGACGCCATGCTCGAGCGCGATCCTGGCGTCTTCCCGGGTGGCGATGCCCTTGAGCGCCAGCGGAAGGGCATATTTGTCCTTGATCAGCTTGACGGTGCGCCAATCGAGGGCCTCCTGGAACTCGCGCCCGCTGGCCCGGCGCCGGCCGGCGGTGACATGCCGCTTGGCGATATCGCGCTCGCGCCGGCTGTAATGGGCGGTATCGACG
>DATEQI010000516.1:0-5920 GCA_035272805.1 Alphaproteobacteria bacterium
GGCGAATGCGTTGCGGTAGCCCATGAAGAGGGCGACCTCGAGGTTCGCCGGGCGGGCATAGAGCTCCTCGGGGGCGCCGATCTGCTGGGTGACGCCGTCCTTGAGCACGACGATGCGGTCGGCGAGCGAAAGGGCTTCCTCCTGGTCATGCGTCACATAGACCGTGGCGCGGCCGAGCTCCTGGTGGATGCGCTTGATCTCCGAGCGCATCTCGAGCCTCAGCTTGGCGTCGAGGTTCGAGAGCGGCTCGTCCATCAGCACGACGGGAGGCTCCACCACGATCGCGCGCGCGATCGCGACCCGCTGCTGCTGGCCGCCGGAGAGCTGGCCGGGGAGCTTCTCCGCATGGGCCTCGAGCTGGACAAGTGCTAGCACCGCATCGACGCGGCGCCGGATCTCCTCCTTGCCGAGACGGCGCATGGCGAGCCCGAAGCC
The DNA here is from genome assembly GCA_035272805.1 of Alphaproteobacteria bacterium. Classification (GTDB taxonomy): domain Bacteria; phylum Pseudomonadota; class Alphaproteobacteria; order JACZXZ01; family JACZXZ01; genus DASPPM01. The sequence continues at coordinate 436 of DATEQI010000516.1, forward strand.
GACGTTCTTGCGCACCGTCATGTGCGGGAAGAGCGCGTAGTTCTGGAAGATCATGCCGAAGCCGCGCGCTTCGGGCCGCAGCGTGTCGATGCGGCGCTCGTCGAGCCAGATGCTGCCGGAGCTGAGCGGCAGCAGGCCCGCCACGCAATTGAGCGCCGTCGACTTGCCGCAGCCGGAAGGGCCGAGCAGGGCTATGAACTCGCCGCGCCTTATGGCGAGGCTGAGCCGGTCGAGGGCCAAGGTGCCGGCGAAGCGGCGGCTCACGGAGTCCAGTCTCAGCTCCGCGAAGCCGTCGCTGCCGGTCCTGCCGGAGGCTTGCGCCTCTGCGCCCCCCATGTCGTGCTCCCGCACTTGAGCGTGCGAAGGCCTGTCACTTCATTTTGCTTGCACCGATCTCTTCGTCCCATTTGTGGAAGGCGACGACGAGGTCGTTGCCGAAGAGCGGAGGCACGATCGGGTATTGCTTGATGAGCCCGTCATATTCCGGCCGGCCGTATTCCTTGAGCGCGTCTTGGCTCGACTTGGGGGCGAGCGAGAGGGGCACGTCCTTCATGGCGGGGCCCGGGTAGAAATAGCCCTCGTCGTAGCTGAAGGCCTGCTGCGGCGGCTGCAGCACGAAGGCGATGAGCTCCAGCACCACCGCGACCCGCTCGGGTGCCAGACCCTTGGGGATCGCCATGTATTGCGCGTCCGACACCCAGTGGAAGCCCTTGGGGCCGCTCAGAATCGTGACCTCGGCCGACTTGGGCACGGTGCCGAGCGCGCGCGGGTTGATGTCCCAGCCGATGGTGGAGATGATGATGTCGCGCGAGCCCTCGCCGAGCTCCTTCATGGTGACGCCGGTGCCCGAGGGATAGTATTCGACGCAGCTGTTGAGCTCCTTGAGATAAGCCCAGGTCTTATCCCAGCCGTGGACGGGATCACTCGGGTTGCTGTCGCCCAGGAGATAAGGCAGCCCCTGGAGGAAAGTGCGGCCCGGGCCCGAATTGGCGGGACGGGCATAGAAGAAACGGTTGGGATGCGCCTTGCACCAGGCGAGCAGGGCGTCCGTGGTCTTGGGCACCTCCTTGACTCTGTCGGGCGCGAATTCGAGCAGCGGGCCCGAGGGCGTGTAGACGACCTCGATGGCGTCGCCCTCGGTCGGCTTCTGCATGTCGCCGGCACCCGGCACGTAGCGCTCCATGAGATTGGGGAACTTCGCGGCATAATCCGGCAGCAGCTTGAGCCAGAGGTGCTGCTCGATGCCGGCCGAAATTCCGTCCGTGCCGCTCAGCACGAGGTCGATATCGACGCGGCCCGCGTCCTGCATCGCCTTGAGCTTGGCGGGCAGCTCGGGTGCCGGCGCCTTGGTGAAGGTGAAGCGCGAGACGAGCTCGGGATGCGCCTTGCCGAAGGCCTCGATCGCCTTCTGCATGAGCGCAAGCTGGCCGGCGACGTCGATGACGTTGATCACGACCGGCGATTTGGGCAGTGCCGGCAGCTCCGCGGCCCGGATGGGCAAGGGTGCCAGTGCCACGAGCGCCGCGGCAACAAGATAAGGTGCGAATCTTCTCATGCTTTCCTCCCTATAAAAGGCAATTCCTCACCCGGCTGCTTCGCCGCCACCCTCTCCCGCAAGCGGGAGAGGGAAGGGGCCCATCGCGAAAGCGATGGGAAGGGTGAGGGAGTTGCATGCGTTTCCAATCCCTGCTCACAGCTTGTACGCCTTCTTGGCGAGCCGGTAGGCGAGATCGAGGGCGACCTCGTGCGCCTCGTCCTCCTCGAGCCGGTGCTCGGCCACGAGCTCGGCCAGATAGGCGCAATCGACGCGGCGGGCCACGTCATGGCGCGCCGGAATCGAGAGGAAGGCGCGCGTGTCGTCGTTGAAGCCGACCGTGTTGTAGAAGCCGGCGGTCTCGGTCACCGCCTGACGGTAGCGCCGCATGCCCTCGGGGCTGTCGTAGAACCACCAGGCGGGGCCGAGGCGGAGGGCGGGATAGACGCCCGCGAGCGGCGCCAGCTCGCGCGAGTAGGCGCCTTCGTCGAGGGTGAAGAGGATGAGGGTGAAACCGCGCTCATGTCCGAACTTGTCGAGCAGCGGGCGAAGCGCGCGGACGTAGTCCGTCGGGGTGGGGATGTCGAAGCCCTTGTCGCGGCCGAAGCGCTGATGCACCGCGCGGCTGTGGTTGCGCAGCGAGCCCGGATGGATCTGCATCACGAGCCCGTCCTCGAGGCTCATGCGCGCCATCTCGGTCAGCATCTGGGCGCGGAAAAGCTCGGCCTCCTCGGCCGTGACGCGGCCGTCCTTGACTGCGCGGAATAGCGTCTCCGCCTCCGCGCGCGAAAGATCGGCGGTGAGTGCGGTGGGATGGCCGTGATCGGTCGAGGTCGCGCCCATCTCGGCGAAATAGCGCCGGCGGCGCATGAGCGCCTCGAGATAGCCCTGCCAACTTCCCGTGTCGCAGCCGGCGATCTCGCCGAGCTTCGCGAGATTGGGCAGAAAGCCGTCGAACTCGGGGTCGACCACGGGATCGGGACGATAGGCGGTGAGCACGCGGCCGCGCCAGTTGCTCTGCCGCAGCTTCCTGTGATGCTCGAGCGCGTCGAGCGGCGATTCCGTGGTGGCGATCACCTCGATGTTGAAGCGCTCGTAGAGCGCTCTCGGACGGCAGTCGGGGCGTCCGAGCCGTTCGGCGATCTCGTCGTAGATCGCATCCGCCGTCGCGGCCGAAAGCCGCGTCTTGACGCCGAGCACCTCGGCGAGCGCGTGCTCGAACCAGAAGCGCGACGGGGTGCCGCGAAAGAGATGGTAGTTCTCGGCGAAGAGGCGCCAGATCTTGCGCGGCTCGCTTTCTGTGGTGCTGCCGTCGAGCGCAGGCACGCCGAGGCGCTCGAGAGGGATGCCCTGGCTGTAGAGCATGCGGAAGATGTAATGGTCCGGCACGATGAAGAGGCTCGCCGGGTCGGGGAAGGGCGCGTTGTCGGCGAACCACTGCGCTTCCGTGTGCCCGTGCGGGCTCACGATCGGGAGGCCCTTCACCTCGTCGTAGAGCCGCCGCGCGATCGCGCGCACGCTCGGATCGGGCGGAAACAGGCGATCCGGATGAAGCCGCAGAGGGGCGCCTTTGGCGCCGGTCGCTCGAGCCGTCAAGTCTCCTCCCTCGGCGTTTCTTGATTGGTCAAGTGGTAAGGCCACTTCTTAGCAGGGCGCCTCTTCTCTGTCAAATGGCGAGACCGAGAGAAGTGCTCCGCGCCTCTCGTGCGCCCTCGGAGTCGTTCACCGCTCTGAGCAATTTTTGGGCAGTCTCGGCTTTCTTGCACAAGTCTCAATCGCGTCTCGATACTGCCTAATTCGCGGGCAGTCCACGCCTCATCGCAGATTTTCCAAGCCGAGAAAGCGCTTAGGCGCATGAAGCGAGGGCGACTCCGACTTGGCACGTCCTTTGCGCTGCATGGTGCGATGCGAAACGCATTCAATTGGAGGAGGGATTGATGGCGAAATTCACCAGGGGACTCTTGACGCTCGCGGCGGCGGGGGGACTCGCGGCCGGCGCGCTTTCTGCGCAGCCGGCCCGGGCAGCGGACGACACGATCAAGGTCGGCGTGCTGCATTCGCTCTCCGGCACCATGGCCATCAGCGAGACGACGCTGAAAGACACCATTCTCATGATGGTCGACGACCTCAACAAGCAAGGCGGGCTGCTTGGCAAGAAGGTCGAGGCGGTGGTGGTCGATCCCGCCTCGAACTGGCCGCTCTTCGCCGAGAAGGCGCGCGAGCTCATCCAGAAGGACAAGGTCGCGGTGGTGTTCGGCTGCTGGACCTCGGTCTCGCGCAAGTCGGTGCTGCCGGTGTTCGAGGAGCTCAACGGTCTGCTCTTCTACCCGGTGCAATATGAGGGCGAGGAGAGCTCGAACAACGTCTTCTACACCGGTGCGGCGCCCAACCAGCAGGCGATTCCCGCGGTCGAATATCTCATGAGCAAGGAAGGAGGCGACGTCAAGCGCTGGATCCTCGAGGGCACCGACTACGTCTATCCGCGCACCACCAACAAGATTCTCGAGGCCTTTCTCAAGGCCAAGGGGGTGGCGCCGGAGGACATCAAGATCAACTACACGCCCTTCGGCTATTCCGACTGGCAGACCGAGGTCGCCGCGATCAAGTCGTTCGCCGCGGGCGGCAAGAAGACGGCCGTGGTCTCGACCATCAACGGCGACGCCAACGTGCCCTTCTACAAGGAGCTCTCCAACCAGGGCATCAAGGCGACCGACATTCCGGTCGTCGCCTTCTCGGTCGGCGAGGAGGAGCTCGCCGGCATCGACACCAAGAACCTCGTCGGCCATCTCGCCGCCTGGAACTACTTCGAATCGGTGAAGAGCCCGGTGAACGACGCCTTCATCAAGGAGTGGCACGCCTTCATCAAAAACGACAAGCGCGTCACCAACGACCCGATGGAGGCCCATTACATCGGCTTCAAGATGTGGGTGCAGGCGGTGCGCCAGGCCGGCACCACCGATGTGGATGCGGTACGCCAAGCCATGTACGGCCAGAAGGTGGCCGCGCCCTCCGGCTTCGTCGCGGTGATGAACACCAACCATCACCTCTCCAAGCCGGTGATGATCGGCGAGATCCAGGCCAACGGCCAGTTCGACATCGTCTGGCAGACCAAGACCGCGATCAAGGCGGACGCCTGGAGCCCTTATCTCGCGGAGGACAAGGGCAAGATCGCCGACTGGACCTATCCGTGGGTCTGCGGCAACTGCACCGAGCCCAAGTACAAGGACGGGATCGTCACCAACTGACGATCCTCGCCTAAGCGCGGATCCGCCCGATTGGGGGGCGGGCGGATCCATCGGGATGCAGGCTCTCGAAAGCGCTCTACCCCCCACCAAATTCGCGCGGAATATGATCGCCAGGCACTGCGCTCCTCCCTCACCCTCCCACGGCCTGACGGCCGCGGGTCCCTCCCTCTCCCGCAAGCGGGAGAGGGAAGGGGCCCATCGCATGGCGATGGGAAGGGTGAGGGACAGTGCCACGCGCCTGCTTGCTGCACTCCTCATCGCTCTACTTCTCGCGCTTCCTCGCCCCGCCGCGGCCGACCAGTTCGCCGATCTCGTCGCCAAGCTCGGCTCGGAGGCCTTTGCCGACAAGGAGGCGGCGGTCGGGGGCCTGGGCGCACTCGGCGATCCGCGGACGGTCGTCATCCTCCAGGCACTTTCGGACGGCAAGCTCTCGGTGAGCGGGCCGGAGCGGCGGGTCGTCATCGCCGAGCCGGAGGGCGACCATTATCGGCTGAGCGATGCCGCGAGCGGGGAGGCGCTCGGCACGGCCAAGAGCGACGCCATCGATCGCGTGCTCGTCAACAACCGGCTGCGCGGCAGCATCGAATCGGCGCTCTCCGGTCTGCAGATTTTCAGCCGCGACCCGCAGAAGCGCCTGGCCGCGGCGCGCGATGCGGGGAAGACCGCGACGCCGGCGATGGCGGCGGCGCTCGAAAAGGCGCTCGCG
>DATEQI010000517.1:0-3206 GCA_035272805.1 Alphaproteobacteria bacterium
ACACCCTTGAGCGCGCGGATCTCCTGGATGAGCTCGACGCAGAGCCGGCGCCCCTCGCGCTTGGCGTCGGCCGCCGAAGCGAGGCGCCTCACCACGGCATCCGGGATATGCACGCCGGGGACGTGGCTGCGCAGCCATTCGGCCGTGCGCGCAGACGGCAGCGGCCCGACGCCCACCAGGATGAAGACCTTGTCCAGGAGCCCGAGCTCCTCGACCTCGGCCATGAAGGCCTTGAGCCGCGGCACGTCGAAGCAGTATTGCGTCTGGATGAACTGCGCGCCCGCCGCCACCTTCTTCGCGAGCCGATGCGCGCGCCACTCGTAGGGCGGGGCGAAGGGATTCTCCGCGGCACCGAGGAAGAAGCGCGGCGGGCTCGCGAGCTTGCGCCCGCTCTGGAAGCGGCCCTCGTCGCGCAGCGTGCGCGCGAGCGCGAGAAGCGAAAGGCTGTCGAGATCGAACACGGGTTTCGCCTCGGGATGATCGCCCGATTCGACGCCGTCGCCGGTGAGGCAGAGGAGGCTGCACACCCCCATGGCGGCGGCTCCCAGGATGTCGCCTTGGATCGCGATGCGATTGCGGTCGCGGCAGGAGATCTGCATCACCGGCGAATAGCCGACGCGCGTGAGCAAGGCGCAGACGGCAACGCTCGACATGTGGCAGTTGGCCCCGCTCCCGTCGGTCGCGTTGATGGCATCGACCTGGCCGTCGAAGATGCGCACCCGCGCGTAGACCTCCTCCGCATCGGCGGAGTCGGGCGGGGCCAGCTCCGCGGTGACGGCAAACGCACCCGCGCGCAGCACGCGCTCGAGCCGGCCCGGCGAGGAATGGCCGGGGAGGATGGGCAGCGGCTGGCCGGGCTCGGGCTCGTCGGCAAAGATCATGACGGCGCTCCCGCCCGCTCGCGAACGAGCCTGAGCCAGGTCGAGGAGCCCTTGAGGCGGCGGTCAAGCGGTGCCGCCACCGCCGCGAACGCCGCACCTCCCGCGCGCATGCGCCGGCTGCCCTCCCAGGCCTCGACCCAGACGCAGCGCATCGCGGGCTCGATCTCGCAAGAGCCGTCCGCGCGCACGCCGCCGCACGGGCCGTTGCGCAGCTCCTTGGGACAATTCATCGGGCAGGTCATGCCGGTCGAGCTCAAGACGCATTGGCCGCACATGCGGCAGTCGAAGAGAAGCCCTTTCATTACCTTCTCGACGGCGGCCGTCGGCCGCTCCAGGCGGCGGTGGCCGATGGCGCGAAGAAGCGGCGCCGATGCCACGAGCATGCCCTCGAAGAGGCGGTAGACCGTCTCGAGCCCGCGCGCATGCCGCGTCGAGAACAGCCGCAGCGCGTACATGACCACAGGTCTCCCGAAAAATCGCCGCCGCCAGCCCCGCCCTCAGCCTCCCATCCCCGCACTGCGAAGCAGTGGGAGGGCGAGGGCATCGGGCATGCGCTCGCGTTCGTCAACCGACATGAGCGCGCGCTCGAGCTCGCCGTAGCCGGTCGAGCGCAGCTCGAAGGCAAGGCCGAGCCGGGCCGCCGCCGCGCGCGCCGCCTCCAGGAGCTCGGGCGAGCGGGTCTGCGCCAGATAGACGAGGCGTTTGTAATTGCCGAAGTAGAGGGGCAGCAGCTCGGGATGGCGGTCGATGCCGAGTCCCTGGATGACCAGCCGCTCGAAATGCCGCACGAGAAAATCGGTCAAATAGAAGCTGCAGGGCTCCTCCTCCGAGAGCTCGGCGAAGAGAGGGGTGCCGGCGAAGAACTCGTAGCAATGCGCGCCTTGGATGCGCTCGACGCCCTCCTCGGCGAGCATCGCGTCGAGCGCTCCGCCCGTGCCGCAATCGCCATAGAGCACGAAAATGCGCGCGAAGCGCGCGCGGCCCTTGCGTATCTTCGCGCGCACCGCTTCCGTGATGAGCGCCGGCGTGTTGTGGAGCTTGGCGGGAAGGCACTCGACCGTCATCTGCTCGAGGCGATTGGCGCGGAAGAGCGCCGTGATCTCGCGGGCGAGCGCTCCGCAGGCGATGAGAAGGACCGGGGTCTTGGCGCGCACCGCTTAAGTCCCCGTCTGGCGCAGGCTCGGCGCCTGGCGGCGCTCGGCGATGAGCTGCTTGGCGGTCTCGACCGCCATCGCCGCGTCGCGGCAGTAGGCGTCCGCGCCCACTGCCTTGCCGAAGCTCTCGTTCAAGGGGGCGCCTCCGACGAGCACGATATAGTCCTCGCGGATACCCTTCTCCTTGAGCGTGTCGATCACGACCTTCATGTAGGGCATGGTGGTGGTAAGGAGCGCCGACATGCCGAGAATGTCCGGCTTGTGCGTCTCGAGCGCCTTGAGATAGTTCTCGACCGGGTTGTTGATGCCGAGGTCGACGACCTCGAAGCCCGCACCCTCGAGCATCATGGCGACGAGGTTCTTGCCGATGTCGTGCACGTCGCCCTTCACGGTGCCGATCACGATCTTGCCGATCGGCTGGACGTCGGACTTGGCGAGGATCGGGCGCAGGATCTCCATGCCGCCCTTCATCGCGTTGGCGGCGAGCAGCACTTCCGGAACGAAGAGGATGCCGTCGCGGAAGTCGATGCCGACGATGCGCATGCCCTCGACAAGGGCCTCGTTCAGCACTTTCTCGGCGGGCCAGCCGCGCGCGAGCAGGATGCGCGTGCCCGCCTCGATCTCCGCCCTGAGGCCGTTGTAGAGATCGTCGTGCATCTGCTCGACGAGCTCCTTGTCATCGAGGGTGTTGAGATCGAGCTCGTCGCCGCTTTCCGCGTTCTCAGCCATCTTGTCACCTGCGCTCCTACCGACCAACCGCTAGGTAGTGAGCCAATTTCACCTCATCCTTCGAGACGGCCGCTTCGCGGCCTCCTCAGGATGAGGTGAAACCCAAGCTCCAAGTCCTCATCCTGAGGAGCGTCGCGCTTGCGACGCGTCTCGAAGGATGGGGACTTGGGCAACCTGACCCCCTACCATCCGCTGCCTGCACTATAAAGTTTTTGCCATCTCCGGCTGGCGTTGGTGGGACGCGGACTTGCATAAATACGACAAATCCTCTCGTAAATGCCGGTTTTGGATAAGAAACCCGCCTAAGGGGCGGGACGGCCCAGCGCTTCGGCGGCGACGACGGCAAGACAATCCGGGCAATAGCAGCCGAGCGCCGGCTCAAGGACCTCGCGCGGCAGCTTGAAGGCTTCCTTGCCGCACCAGCAAGGCCCCGCCGGGCAAC
>DATEQI010000518.1:0-2632 GCA_035272805.1 Alphaproteobacteria bacterium
TCGCCTTGCGGCGCCCCGACATCTGGCCGGTCGACGATCTCGCGGTCGTCGTCGCGGTGCAACGCCTGAAGCGGCTCAAGGAGCGCCCCGATCGCAAGCGCATGCTGGCGATCGCCGAGCCCTGGCGGCCCTGGCGCAGCACCGCGGCCCGCCTCCTGTGGCACTATTACCGCAACGCGCCCACGTGACTGAAGAGGCCGAGGTGCCGAGGGCGCCAGCCATGACGGTATGAGAGAAGAACGCGATGTCCGACCTCTTCAATCTCGCCGGCCCCAGCTTTCCCCCGCTCGCGGGCGGGGCGGCCAAGGAGCTCGTCATCCTGCTCCACGGCTGGGGTGCCGACGGCAACGATCTCATCGGGCTGGCGCCCCATTGGGCGCAAAGCCTGCCTCATGCCGAATTCCTCTCCCCGCACGGACCCTTCCCCTGCGACATGGGCTTCGGCCGCCAGTGGTTCAGCCTGGTCGACCGCTCGCCCGAGCGCGTGCTCGCCGGCGTGCGCGCGACGGCACCGGCAATCGACGGCTTCATCGACGAGGCACTCGAGGCGCGCGGCCTCGATGAGAGCCGGCTCGCCCTCGTCGGCTTCTCCCAAGGCACCATGATGGCGCTTTACGTGGCGCTGCGCCGCGCGCGCAAGCTCGCGGGTGTCGTCGGCTACTCGGGCCGGCTCCTCGACGGGCCCTCGCTCGCCGAGGAGATCGCCTCCAAGCCGCGCGTGCTGCTCGTTCACGGCACCGCGGACGAGATGCTGCCGATCGAGGGCATGCGCGAGGCCAAGCGCGTGCTGCAAGCGCTCGGCGTCCCGGTCGAGGCCTACGAGCGGCCCGGGCTCGGCCACGGCATCGACGAGTTCGGTTTAGAGGCCGGCCGGCGCTTTCTCGCCCAAGTCTTCACGGCTGGGGCCTGAGCCTCTTGCTTGCGCCGCCGCGGCCGGCGGCAAGACCCGGCGAGGGGCGGCTCGATCCGATCTTCGGCGTCGCCTGCCACAACATTTAGGGGGTCGGGCGTGAAATTCGCCGTTTTTTGGGCTTCACTTCATCACCCTGTCACAATATGGTTCTATCCCTGACGCGCGACGACCGAGCTCGGAGAAGGTAGCGAGAGCACTTGCGATGTTGTCACCGAACAATTGCCCCGCCCTGGTGCTGAACGCGGACTTCCGGCCGCTGAGCTATTTTCCGCTCTCGCTGTGGTCCTGGCAGGAGACCATCAAGGCGGTCTTCCTCGAGCGGGTGAACATCGTCTCCGAATACGAGGAGTTCGTGCATTCGCCCAGCATGGCGATGCGGCTGCCCAGCGTGATCGCGCTCAAGGAGTACATCCGGGCGGCGCGCCGGCCGGCCTTCACCCGCTTCAACGTCTTCCTGCGCGACCACTTCACCTGCCAATATTGCGGCACGCGCAAGCCGACCCAGGAGCTCACCTTCGACCATTTGGTGCCGCGCTCGCGCGGCGGGCGCACGACCTGGGAGAACGTCGTCACCTCCTGCGGCCAGTGCAATCTCCTGAAGGGCAACCGCGTGCCGCGGGAATCCCGCATGTACCCGCGCGCGCGGCCCGTGCCGCCGACCACCTACCAGCTGCAGGAAAACGGCCGCGCCTTCCCGCCCAACTATCTGCATCGGAGCTGGCGGGACTTCCTCTATTGGGATACCGAGCTCGATCCGAACTGATTTCTCCTAGATTGCTTCGTCGGCTTCGCCTCCTCGCAATGACGAACTCAACCCGTCATCGCGAGCCGAAGGCGAAGCGATCCAGATCGCGGCTACGCGAGTGCCGCCGCCGGATAGATCGGGAAGCGGCGGGTGAGCGCTTTCACCTCGGCGTAGACCTTGCCCTCCACGATGTCGTTCTCGGCCGGCGCGCGCGCGAGCCCGTCGAGCACGTCCGCGATCCAGTTGCCGATGCGGCGGAACTCCTCCATACCGAAGCCGCGCGTGGTGCCGGCGGAGACGCCGAGGCGGATGCCGGAGGTGACGGTCGGCTTCTCCTCGTCGAAGGGAACGGCGTTCTTGTTGCAGGTGATGCCCGCGCGCTCGAGGCTCTCGGACGCCGCCAACCCCTTGAGGCCCTGGCGGCGCAGATCGACGAGCACGAGCGGCGTGTCGGTGCCGCCGCCGACCAGATCATAGCCGCGCCTCAGAAGCGTCTCGGCGAGCGCGCGCGCGTTCTCCAGCACGGCATGGGCATAGCTGCGGAACTCCGGCTTGAGCGCCTCGGCGAGGCACACGGCCTTGGCGGCGAGCTCGTGCAGGAGCGGGCTCCCCTGCATGCCCGGGAAGACCGCCGAGTTGATCTTGCGCGCGAGGGCCGCGTCGTTGCTGAGGATGATGCCGCCCCTGGCGCCGCGCAGCGACTTGTAGGTCGTGGTGGTGACCACGTCGGCGTGGGGCAGCGGGCTCGGATGGACCCCGCCCGCGACCAGTCCGGCGAAATGCGCCATATCGACGAGGAGCCGCGCACCCGCCGCATCGGCGATCTTGCGCATGCGCGCGAAGTCGATCGCGCGCGGATAGGACGAGCCGCCGGCGACGACGAGCTTGGGCCTGTGCTCGCGCGCAAGCGCCTCCAAACCGTCATAGTCGATGAGCCCGTCCTGTCGCCGCACGCCGTACTGCACGGCACGGTA
>DATEQI010000519.1:0-5996 GCA_035272805.1 Alphaproteobacteria bacterium
CCTCAAGGAGGACCGGCGCATCCTTCTCAGCATGCTCCCGCTCGGCGACGGCCTGAGCTTGGCGCTCAAGCGCCGCTGAGTGCCGCGCGCGCGGGTGCGGGCGAAACAATTCGCCTCAGTTGCCGAAGATCGGGTGGATGACGCGGTCGCCCGGCTTGATCTTGAGCCGCGACGCCGTGCCGCTGTTGAGCTCGAGCACCGCGAGTACCGGCTCGCCCGAGGAGATGGTGGTGAGCGAGAACGGCACGGTGCGCTCGGCGATATGGACAATGCGGCCATCCCGCGCGATGAAAAGCATGTCGAGCGGCAGGTAGGTATCCTTCATCCACATGGCGACCGGCTCGGCCTCCTTGAAGTCGAACAGCATGCCCGCATCGGGCGCCATCGCGGCGCGGAACATGAGGCCTTGCTCGCGCTCGGCGTCCGTGGTCGCGACCTCGACGGTGAAGCGATGCTCGACCCCGTCGGCCGTCTTGATCACGAGCGGGCCCTTCGGCAGCTCCGCCGCGCGCGCCAAATCCGGCATCGCGAGCAAGAGAGCGCCGAGTGCCATGAGCGGAAGGAGCAGCTTGAGCGTGCGCAGGAACGGCCAGCCTCGCAGCGCGAGCGGAGGCTTGCGTCCGTAGCTCGAGTGACGGCGAATCTCGCCGCCGCTCGCGCCGCTGAAGTGCCGAGGGCCCGACATGGCGCCCAAGTCTAGCGAAGTTGGCGACGAAGACAACGGTTGAGGGCACGCCTTCCCTGGCTCCAACGAAGGTGCTGCAGCCGAGCTGCAACGGCACATCCTTCGCTTGAGCGCGGCAAATGCCGCGGGCACGGCGCGCGAGGCTTGCCCTATGCCTGCCCACCCCTTAGCCTGCGGGGGGCGTCACAAGGCGAGGACACGGACTATGGAGATGTCGGGCGAGTATCGGATTTCGGCACCCCGCGCGCGCGTATGGGAGGCGCTCAACGATGCCGATATCCTCAAGCAGTGCATCCCCGGCTGCGAATCGCTCGAGAAAATCTCGCCCACCGAGTTCACCGCCAAGGTGGTCGCCAAGGTAGGCCCGGTCAAGGCGACCTTCACGGGTGCGGTCAAGCTCTCGGACCTCGTCCCGCCCACGAGCTACAAGATCAGCGGCGAAGGCAAAGGGGGTGCCGCCGGCTTCGCCAGGGGCGGTGCTGCGGTGGCCCTCGAGGAGGCGGGAGCGGAGACCGTGCTGCGCTACACGGCGCAAGGCAACGTGGGCGGCAAGCTCGCCCAGATCGGCTCGCGCCTCATCGATGGTGCGGCCAAGAAACTTGCCGACGATTTCTTCGGCAATTTCGCGGCGACCGTCGGCGGTGCCCCCGCTCCCGCCGAAGCCGCGGAGGGGCAAGCCGCAGGAACCTCGGCAGAGGCATCCTCCGCGCTCGTGGCCGAACCCTCGGCGCGGCCCGAGCGCATCACGGGCCTTCCGCCCGTCGTCTGGATCGGCGGCGTGGTGCTGCTCATCTTCCTCCTCCTCCTCATCTTTGCCCTTTAGGCAAGCCGTCGAAACCTCGGCGAAATTCGTCACCGCGCACCTTGACGGCCAACCATCGGGCGGACCACACTAGAATCAACATCAGGGTCAACGACGCTCGCCCGCGAGCGCTCGGGCCGCCTGAAATGCTGCTCCAGGGAGGGGATATGACCGCTGTCACTGTTTCCATGACGGTGAACGGCAAGCCCGTCACGGCCACGGTCGAGGCGCGGACCTTGCTCGTCCAATTGCTGCGCGAGAGCCTCTTGCTCACGGGCACGCACGTCGGTTGCGACACCAGCCAATGCGGCGCCTGCGTCGTCGACGTCGACGGCCGCTCGCTCAAAAGCTGCACGCTCCTCGCCGTGCAGGCCCAGGGTGCCCAGGTCACCACCATCGAGGGGCTCGCCAAGGACGGCAAGCTCCACCCCATGCAGGAAGCCTTCCGGGAGAACCACGGCCTGCAATGCGGCTTCTGCACCCCGGGCATGGTGATGAGCGCGCTCGACCTGGTGAAGCACAACGCGGACCCGAGCGAGCGCGAGGTACGCGAATGGCTCGAGGGCAACATCTGCCGCTGCACGGGCTACCACAACATCGTCAAGTCCATTCTGGCCGGTGCTGCCGCCATGAGGGGGAAGTGACATGCCCGACACTGGCATTGGCGCGCGCGTACTGCGCAAAGAGGACGCGCGGTTCCTGACGGGCCGCGGCAACTACACCGACGACATCAATCGTCCGAACCAGACCTACGCCTACATCCTGCGCTCGCCCCACGCGCATGCGAAGATCAAGAAGCTCGGCATCGCCAAGGCGGCGAAGGCGCCGGGCGTGGTCGCGGTCTTCACGGGGGCCGATCTTGCCAGCGACAAGGTGAACGGGCTGCCGTGCGGCTGGCTCGTCCACAACAAGGACGGCACGCCGATGGTCGAGCCGTCGCACCCGGCACTCGTCACCGATCGGGTGCGCCACGTGGGCGACCAGGTCGCCGTCGTCATCGCCGAGAGCCGCGCCCAGGCGCGCGATGCTGCCGAGCTCATCGAGGTGGGCTACGAGGAGCTGCCGGCCGTCGTCTCGATCGCGGACGCGCTCAAGCCGGGAGCGCCGCTCGTGTGGGACCAGGCTGCCGCCAATACCTGCTACGATTGGGAGCTCGGCGACAAGGCGGCCAACGACGCGGCCTTCGCCAAAGCCGCCAAGGTCGCCAAGGTCGACCTCGTCAACAACCGCCTCATCCCGAACGCGATCGAGCCGCGCGCCGCGATCGGCGAGTACGATGCCACCTCGGGCCACTACACGCTCTACACCACGAGCCAGAACCCGCACGTGATCCGCCTCCTGATGGGCGCCTTCGTCCTCGGCATCCCCGAGCACAAGCTGCGCGTCGTGGCCCCCGACGTGGGTGGGGGCTTCGGCTCCAAGATCTATCACTATGCCGAGGAGGCGATCGTCACTTGGGCGGCCAGGAAGGTCGGGCGCCCGATCAAGTGGACGGCCGAGCGCTCCGAATCCTTCATGAGCGACTGCCACGGCCGCGACCACGTCACCCACGCCGAGCTCGCACTCGACGGCAACGGCAAGTTCCTGGCGCTCAAGGTTCTCACCAAGGCGAACCTCGGCGCCTATCTCTCGACCTTCGCCCCCTGCATCCCGACCTACCTCTATGCCACACTTCTCGCCGGCAACTACGCAACGCCTACGATCTATTGCTCGGTGCGCGCGGTTTTCACCAATACCGTGCCCGTCGACGCCTATCGCGGCGCCGGGCGGCCGGAAGCCACCTACGTGGTCGAGCGCCTCGTCGACGAGGCCGCGCGCATAAGCGGGATCGACCGCGCCGAAATCCGCCGGCGCAATTACATCCCGCGCGACAAGTTCCCCTACCAGACGCCGGTAGCACTCCAATACGACATCGGCGACTACCACACGACCCTCGACAAGGTGCTCAAGGCCGGCGACTACGCCGGCTTCGAGAAGCGGCGCGAGGAGGCGAAGAAGCGCGGGCGTCTGCGCGGGCTCGGCATTGCCAGCTACATCGAGGCCTGCGGCATCGCGCCCTCGGCCGTGGTGGGCTCGCTCGGCGCGCGCGCCGGCCTCTACGAATCGGCGGCCGTGCGCGTGCATCCGACGGGATCGGTCACCGTCTATACCGGCTCGCATTCCCATGGCCAGGGACACGAGACCACTTTCGCCCAGCTCGTCTGCTCTACCCTCGGCGTCTCCCTCGACAACGTCGACATCGTCCACGGCGACACGGACAAGATCCCGTTCGGCATGGGTACCTACGGCTCGCGCTCGCTCGCAGTCGGCGGCAGCGCCATGTTCAACGCCATGCAGAAGGTCATCGCCAAGGGCAAGAAGATCGCGGCCCATCTCCTCGAGGCGGCCGAAGCCGACATCGAGTTCGCCAACGGCGAGTTCCGCGTCGCGGGCACCGACAAGAAGAAGGCGCTCGCCGAGGTCTCGCTTGCGGCCTACGTGCCGCACAACTATCCGGCCGGCCTCGAGCCCGGGCTCGAGGAGCAGGCCTTCTATGACCCGCTCAACTTCACCTACCCCGCCGGCACCTATCTCTCCGAGGTCGAGATCGATCCCGACACCGGCGCGCTCTCGGTCGAGAGCTTCACCGCGGCCGACGACTTCGGCCGCATCATCAACCCGATGATCGTCGAGGGGCAGGTGCACGGCGGCATTGCTCAAGGGATCGGCCAGGCGCTGCTCGAAGGCTGCGTCTACGATGGGCAAGGCCAGCTCTTGACCGGCTCGTATTTGGACTACTGCATGCCGCGGGCCGACAATCTGCCGTCCTTCAAGGTCGATACCAACGTGACCGCCTGCACCCACAATCCCTTGGGCGTCAAGGGATGCGGCGAGGCCGGCGCCATCGGCGCACCCGCCTGCATCATGAGCGCCATTCTCGACGCCTTGCGCCCGCTCGGCGTCGCCAGCCTCGACATGCCGGCGACGGCCGAGAAGATCTGGCGCGCCGTTGAGCGTGCGAAGACGCCCAAGGCCGCGTAAGGGAGGGAACACGATGTACGACTTCAACTATCACCGGCCGAAGAGCCTCGCGGATGCCGCCAAGCTGCTCGGCGGCAGCGAGGAGGCCAAGCTCGTGGCCGGCGGGATGACGCTCATTCCGACCTTGAAGCAACGCCTGGCGCGGCCTTCCGACCTCGTCGACCTGGGCGGCATCGGCGAGCTCAAGGGCATCAGGCGCGAGGGCAACGCGCTCGTCATCGGCGCCATGACCCCGCACGCCGAGGTGGCGAGCTCGCCTGAGGTCAAGAAGGCGATCCCCGCACTCGCCGCGCTCGCTGAGGGGATCGGCGACCCGCAGGTGCGCAACCAAGGCACCATCGGCGGCTCGATCGCCAACGCCGATCCGGCGGCCGATTATCCCGCCGCCGTGGTCGGGCTGGGTGCCACGGTCATCACCAACAAGCGCAAGATCGCGGCGGACGACTTCTTCAAGGGCCTCTTCGAGACCGCCCTTCAGGCCGGCGAGATCGTGACCGCGGTCAGCTTCCCCATCCCCGAGAAGGCGGCCTACGCCAAGTTCCCCAATCCGGCCTCGCGCTATGCCATCGTGGGCGTGCTCGTCGCCAAGACGGGGGGCGGCGCGCGCGTCGCGGTGACGGGAGCCGGTCCGTCCGTCTTCCGCCTCAAGGCCGCGGAGGAGGCCCTTGCCAAGAGCTGGTCGGCCGCGGCCCTCGGCGGCCTCAAGGTGCCGCAAACCGGGCTCAACTCGGATATCCACGCGAGTGCCGAGTACCGCGCGCATCTCGTCGGCGTGATGGCCAAGCGGGCGGTGCAGGCCGCGGGCTGAGACGCGCGAGCCGCGCAATCATGGCGGAGGGGCTTGCCGGGAGGCACCCCTCCGCCCCATTTTTGAGGGGTCCCCTTGAGTCGCGCTGAGACCATGAAGCCATCATCGTCCCTGCCACCCTCGACGGTCGAGGAAGCCCACGCGCTCCTCACGCGCGGCCGCTATGTCGCGGACCGCAGCCTGGCCACCGCCGTCTATTTGGCGCTCGCGCTCCGCCGTCCGCTCTTCCTCGAAGGCGAAGCCGGGGTGGGCAAGACCGAGATCGCCAAGGTGCTGGCCGAGACGCTTGCACGCCGCCTCGTCCGCCTGCAGTGCTACGAGGGCCTGGACGTGGCGTCGGCCGTCTATGAATGGAACTATGCGCGCCAGATGATCGAAATCCGCCTGGCCGAGGCCGGCCAGCGCGAGCGCAAGAGCCTTGGCCAGGACATCTTCGGCGAGAGCTTCCTCATCAAGCGCCCGCTCTTGCAGGCCCTCGAGAGCGACGCGGCCGGCGCCCCCGTTCTCCTCATCGACGAGCTCGACCACGCGGACGAGCCGTTCGAGGCCTATCTCCTCGAGGTGCTCTCCGATTTCCAAATCACCATCCCCGAGATCGGCACGATCAAGGCGGCGGAGCCGCCCATCGTGGTGATCACCTCGAACCGCACGCGCGAGATTCACGACGCCCTCAAGCGGCG
>DATEQI010000520.1:0-10670 GCA_035272805.1 Alphaproteobacteria bacterium
CCGCGGGGACCAGGATCGCGGGACGGCTCGGCGCGGGGCGGCTTGCCGTCATCGCCCTTCTGCTCGGCGCCTTCGGCACCTCGCTCTCGGGCATTTTCGTCAAGCTCTCGGAGCTGCCGCCGACCGCAACCGGCTTCCACCGCCTCTTTCTCTCCGCACCCGTGCTCTGGCTCTGGCTGCGCTGGGAGCGGCCGCGCCGGCCTGCGTACCGCGCGCCGAGTTCTTGGCGCGACTATTTCGATCTCACCCTCGCCGCGAGCTGCTACGGCATCAACACGGCGCTCTGGTGCTGGTGCATGAAATTCACCTCGGTCGCCAACGGCCAGCTCATCGTGAGCGTCTCGCCGATCTGCGTGGCGCTTGCCGCCTTCGTCTTTTTCGGCGAGCGCATGGGTGCGGTCTTCTTCCTCGGTCTTGCCATGACGCTCGCGGGGGTGGCGCTCCTCATGGGCCAAAGCAGCACGCTCGGCGGCGAGCACCTTCTGGGCGACCTTCTCGCGGTAACCGGCGCCTTTTTCTGGAGCCTCTATCTGCTCGCGATACAGCGCCTGCGTCGGCGCTTCTCGACTGCGACGATCATGACCTGGACGGCGGTGGTCTCCTCGATCCTGCTCCTGGCCGGCTCGGCCGCGGCGGGCGAGCAGCTCGTGCCCACGACGCTCGCAGGCTGGGCCGTGGTGCTCGGCCTGGCCCTCGTCTCCCAGGTGGCCGGACAAAGCCTGATCACCTACGGCATCCGCCAACTTCCGGTGAGCTTCACGGCGGTCGCCCTTCTCATCCAGCCGTTCTATGCCGCCGCCGTCGCCTGGGCGGCACTCGGCGAGGCGCCGACCCTCATGCAGGTGATCGGCGGCAGCGTCATTCTTGGCGGCATCGTGGTGGCGCGGCCGCGGCGCACGGTAGCACCCCGCCTGCGGGCTTGACGCCCGCCTTGAGCCGTCATTAATAGGTCGAGTGGTCTTAACGCCATACCACTTGGCGCCTCATGACGAGCCCCGACCCTGCCTTCCGGCGCATTCCCCGAGAGCGCGTCTCCGACCGGGTGGAGGAGGAAATCATGCGCTTGATCGCGAGCGGAGCGCTGGTGCCGGGCCAGCGCCTGCCGGGCGAGCGCGAGCTTGCCGTGCGCATGGGGGTGAGCCGCGTCTCGGTCCGCGCGGCGCTGCAAAAGCTCAAGGCCCAGGGCCTCTTGAGCTCGGTCCAGGGTGGCGGCACCCGGGTCAAATCCTCGGCGATCGAGCTCGATCGGCCGCTCACCGAGCTCCTGCGCACGAACCGCGAGAACCTGCACGACCTCGCCGAGATCCGCGCCATCCTCGAGGTGTGGGCCGCGCGCCGCGCGGGCGAGCGTGCCGACGGAGAGGACATTGCCCGGCTCGAGGCGCTGGTGGCGAGCATGGACGATGCGCGGCGCGCCCACCTCTATAAGGCGGAGGACGACGTGCGCCTCCACATGGCGGTCGCGCGCGCCAGCCACAGCGCGGTCTACATTCATATTTTGACGGTGATCCGCGACATCCTCACGGCCATGCTCGAGTTCCATCGCTACGAGCTGTTCGCGCGGCCGGAGGACGATCTCACCCTCAATGCGCAGCACCGCGCCATCGTGGAGGCCATCCGCAGCCACAATCCCGAGGCGGCGGCGCAGGCGATGCGCCGGCACCTCGCCTGGGTGCTCGACCACTACAACGCCGCACGCCAGCGTCGCGGCTAGTGCTTCACCCGGCGCGCGCCGAGCAGGCTCCTAAGGAGGCGGTTTCCGTGCCCAAGGCGCGCATTTTTCACTATAAGGGATGCGGATCGACCGGGTACGTCCAATATCCTCCCTGTAAGAAAGAAGGCCTCGACCATGCCCAAGCTCGCCGCCAATCTCACCATGATGTTCAACGAGGTTGCTTTCCTCGAGCGCTTCGAGGCCGCGGCCAAGGCGGGCTTCAAGGCCGTCGAGTTTCTCTTTCCCTACGCCTATCCCAAGGACGCGCTCGCCGAGCGGCTCGGCGCCCACGGCCTTACCCAGGCGCTCTTCAACCTGCCGCCGGGCGACTGGGAGGCGGGCGAGCGGGGTACCGCCATCCTGCCCAACCGGGTGAACGAGTTCCGCGACGGTCTCGCGCGCGCGATCGAGTACGCGAAGGCGCTTAGTTGCGCGCGCATCCACGTCATGGCGGGCGTCGTCCCCTCGGGCGTCCATCCGGCGCGGCTCAGGGAGGTCTATGTCGAGAACCTCAAATTCGCGGCGGCGGAAGCCGCGAAAGACGACCTCACCGTGCTGATCGAGCCGATCAACACGCGCGATATTCCGCGCTATTACCTCTGCACCTCGACCCAGGCGCTCGCCGTCATCGGCGCCGTGGGGGCGGAAAACCTCAAGCTGCAGTATGACATCTATCACGCCCAGATCATGGAAGGCGATCTCGCGTCCTCGCTCGAGAGGAATCTCGACGCGATCGGGCATATCCAGATCGCCGACACGCCCGGCCGTCACGAGCCGGGCACGGGCGAGATCAATTACCAGTTTTTGCTCGGCTTCATCGACAAGCTGGGCTATGAGGGCTGGGTCGGCTGCGAGTACCGGCCGGCCGGCGACACGCTCGCGGGGCTCGGCTGGGCCAAGCCCTTCCTCGGCGCTCGCTGATAATCTTCGAACGAAGTAGCGGGAGGAGAGATCATGACCCAAGTGGGGTTCATCGGGCTCGGCATCATGGGGCGGCCGATGGCGGGCCATCTCATGAAGGCCGGGCACAAACTTGCCACCGTCAAGCACAAGAAAGCCGTGCCCGAGGAGATCGTCGGCGCCGGCGCCGTCGTGTGCGCCTCCGCCAAGGAAGTCGCCGAGAAAAGCGAGGTGATCATCCTCATGGTGCCGGACACGCCGGACGTGGAGGCGGTGCTGTTCGGCGCGGACGGCGTGGAGCAGGGCCTCGCCAAGGGCAAGCTCGTCATCGACATGAGCTCGATCTCGCCGACCGCCACGCGCGCCTTCGCCAAGCGCATCAACGACAAGGGCTGCGACTATCTCGACGCCCCCGTCTCGGGCGGGGAGGTCGGCGCCAAGGGAGCAGCCCTCACCATCATGGTCGGCGGGCCGGAGCGGGCCTTCGCGCGCGCGAAGCCGCTCTTCGAGCTGATGGGCAAGTCGATCACGCTCATCGGCACCAACAACGGCGACGGGCAGACCTGCAAGGTGGCGAACCAGATCGTGGTGGCGCTCACCATCGAGGCGGTTGCCGAGGCCCTCGTCTTCGCCGCCAAGGCAGGTGCCGATCCCGCCAAGGTGCGCCAGGCCCTCTTGGGCGGGTTCGCCGGCTCGCGCATCCTCGAGGTGCACGGCCAGCGCATGATCGAGCGCACCTTCAACCCGGGCTTCCGCATCGAGCTGCACCAGAAGGACCTCGGCCTGGCACTTTCCGCCGCCCGCGAGCTCGGCGTCAGCCTGCCCAACACCGCCACCGCGCAGGAGCTCTTCAATGCCTGCGCCGCGATGGGGGGGAGAGGCTGGGACCATTCCGGGATGGTGCAGGCACTCGAGCGTCTCGCAGGACATGAGGTGGCGAAGAAAGCCTGATGCTCGCCCGTCATCCCCTCACCCTCCCATTGCTGCGCAATGGGCCCCTCCCTCTCCCCCTCAAGGGGGCGAGGGCAAGCCCCCATCTCCCTCTCCTCCTTCAGGGGGAGAGGGTCGGGGTGAGGGGATCAACCAGTGCGATTCTGGCGTGCCCCTGAACACGCCCGATCCGCGCGCCTTCTTGCGCAGTCTCTTCGACGCGGCGGTCGCCGCGGCCCAGCCCGAGGAGGCCTTGCCCCGGCACCTTCCCGCCCCGCCCCGCGGGCGCACGGTGGTGGTCGGCGCCGGCAAGGCCGCAGCTGCGATGGCGCGCGCGGTCGAGGCCCATTGGCCGGCACCGCTCGAGGGCCTCGTCGTCACCCGCTATGGCCAGAAGCTCGCAACCCGCTTCATCGAGGTCGCGGAATCCTCGCACCCGGTGCCCGACGCCGCGGGCGAAGCGGCGGCACGGCGCATGCTCGAGCGCGTGCGCGGTCTCGGCCCCGACGATCTCGTGCTTTGCCTCATCTCGGGCGGGGCCTCGGCCCTCCTGAGCCTGCCGGCAGCCGGCTTGACGCTCGCCGACAAGCAGGAGGTCAACAGAGCACTTCTGCGCTCGGGTGCCTCCATCCACGAGATGAACTGCGTGCGCAAGCACCTCTCTGGCATCAAGGGCGGCCGGCTGGGTGCCGCCTGCGGCGATGCGGCACTCGTGACCCTCGCCATCTCCGACGTGCCGGGCGACGAGCCGAGCGTCATCGGCTCGGGCCCGACGGTGCCCGATCCGACGAGCTTCGCGGACGCGCGCGCCATTCTCGCCAAGTACGGCATTCAGCCGCCGCCCGCGGTCGCGAAGCGGCTCGCCTCGGGCCCGGAGGCGGAGACGCCCAAGCCGGGCGACCCGCGGCTCGCGCGCGCGCGCTATCGCCTCATAGCTACGCCGCAAATGTCGCTCGATGCGGCGGCCCAAAAAGCGCGCGAGGCGGGGATAACCCCGGTCATCCTCAGCGATTCGATTGAAGGCGAGGCGCGCGAGGTGGCGCGCGCCTTTGCCGCGATCGCGCGCCAGGTCGTGCGCTTCGGCCAGCCCGCACCCCCGCCTTCCGTGCTCCTCTCAGGCGGCGAGGCGACGGTGACCGTGCGCGGCAAGGGCAAGGGCGGACGCAACAGCGAGTTCCTGCTCGCACTTGCCCTCGCCCTTGGCGGCGAGGCGAATGTCCATGCCCTTGCCGGCGGCACCGACGGGATCGACGGCACGGACGACAACGCAGGGGCCTTCATCGGGCCCGACACGCTTGCGCGCGCGCGCGCTGCGGGGCTCGCGGCGCGCGCCATGCTCGACGACAACGACGCCTACAGCTTCTTCGCGGGGATCGGCGATCTCCTCGTCACCGGACCGACGCACACGAACGTCAACGACTTCCGCGCGATCCTCATCGACGGCAAGGTCGGCTCCGGCTAAGCTTTGCCCATGCGGCGCAAACGCAAGGCCAAGATCGTCGCCACACTCGGCCCCTCGAGCTCGAGCTACGAGCGCATCAGGGCACTCTTCGAGGCGGGTGCCGACGTCTTTCGCCTCAACTTCAGCCACGGCCAGCAGTCCGAGCATAAGGAGCGCCTCGGCCATATCCGCAAGCTCGAAGCGGAGAGCGGGCGGCCCATCGGCGTGCTCATGGACCTCCAGGGCCCGAAGCTCCGCATCGGGCGCCTGGCCGGCGGCTCGATCAAGCTCGAGGCCGGCCAGCCCTTCCGCCTCGATCTAGCGCCCGAGATGGGCGACGCGAAGCGCGCACCGCTGCCGCATCCCGAAATCTTCGCAGCCCTCGAGCCGGGTGCCGATCTCCTCCTCGACGACGGCAAGCTGCGCTTGAGGGTCGCGCACTGCGGACCCACCTTTGCCGAGTGCGAGGTGGCGGTCGGCGGCGTGCTCAGCGACCGCAAGGGCGTCAATGTTCCCGGCGTCGTGCTGGCGATCTCCTCGCTCACCGAGAAGGATCGCGCGGACCTCCAGTTCGGCATCGACATGGGCGTCGACTGGGTGGGGCTCAGCTTCGTGCAGCGTCCCGAGGACATCGCGGAGGCGCGCAAGCTCATCGCCGGGCGCGCCGGCGTGCTCGCCAAGCTCGAGAAGCCCGCGGCGATCGAGCATCTCGAGGAGATCGTCGAGCTCGTCGACGCGGTGATGGTGGCGCGCGGCGACCTCGGCGTGGAGCTTCCGCCCGAGGACGTGCCGTCCCTCCAGCGCCAGATCGTCCGCGTCTGCCGCTTTGCCGGACGGCCCGTGGTGATCGCGACCCAGATGCTCGAATCGATGATCCGCTCGCCCACGCCGACGCGCGCCGAGGCCTCCGACGTGGCGACCGCCGTCTACGAGGGTGCGGACGCGGTCATGCTCTCGGCCGAGACGGCGAGCGGGGACTATCCGGTCGAGGCGGTCGCGATGATGGACCGCATCGTCGAGCGCGTCGAGCGCGACCCGCGCTACCGTCGCATCATGGACGCCGAGCATCCCGACCCGGAGGCGACCCCGGCGGACGCCATCACGGCGGCGGCGCGCCAGGTCGCGAGCACGGTCTCGGCGGCGGCGATCGTCACCTACACCAGCTCGGGCTCGACCACGCTCAGGGCCGCGCGCGAGCGGCCCGACGTGCCGATCCTCTGCTTGACGCCCAAAATCGAGACGGCGCGCCGCTTGGCACTCGCCTGGGGCACCCATTGCGTGCACACCGAGGACGTGCACAGCGTCGAGGAGATGGTCGGCCACGCGGGCTACCACGCGCTCCACGAGGGCATCGCAGCCAAGGGCGACCGCATCGTCACCACGGCGGGCATGCCCTTCGGCACGCCGGGGGCCACCAACGTCCTGCGCATCTCCTGGGTGACGGATTAGGAGGCGTCGCGCCGCGGCGAAAGCGCGTGCTCAGGCGGCGTCGATGCTCAACCGGCCTTGGCGGCGCGCGCGCGGCTTGCGGATGACGATCTCCACGTCGCGTCCCAATGCCGTCAAGAGGCGCAACAAGCGCTCGACCGAATAGTCGCGAAAATGACCTCTCAGCAAGCGCGAGACGTCGGGCTGGGAAATGCCGAGGAGCTTTGCGGCGTGCGCCTGGGTCATCCGGCGCTGGCGAATGTTCTCGTCGATGCGCGAAACGAGCTCCGCCTTCAGCAAGTGCGCCTCCGCGTCAGGCCTTCCGAGATCGGCAAAGACGTTCCGGGAGCCTCGCACGATACGGCTGTCGTCATTCGAGCTCATCGCTTCATCCCTTTACCGTAGGTTACATCACGAACATGGCGCCTGCCAGGGATCGAGGAGCGCTACGCCGGTCGAGCGTAGGTCGCGGGTATTGCGCGTGACGAGGGTGAGGCCATGGCCGATCGCCGTGGCCGCGATCAACGTGTCGATCACGGGCAGGCTGCGGCCGGCCGACAACTCGCCCCAACGCCTCGCGATCGCGGCATCGACCGGCAGCACGCGATCCGCGAAGGTCGTCTCGATGCCGTCCACCCATGCGCCGAGCCGATCGGCGGCGACGGGATCGCTGCGGCGCTTGGCTTCGACACCCTTGCGCAACTCGCCGAGCGTGAGGACGCTCAAGAACAGTCCAGCCGCATCGGCCGCCGAAAGAAAGGCGATCACACCGCTGTCGGCGCGCACCTTGCGCGTCTCGGAGACGACGTTGGTATCGAGAAGAAAGCCCGTCGCCACGCTCAAAGCTCGACAGGGCGCCCGCTATCGCGCTCACGCTCGATGGAGAAATCGTCGACCTTGGGGCCACCGAGCAAATGCGCCTTGAAGTCCGGTCTATGCGCCGCCAACGCGCGATAGTGCTCGATCGACAGCACGACCGCACGCTCCGTGCCGTGACGCGTGATCGTCTGGGGTCCTTCGGTGCGGGCACGCTCGATCAGCTCGGCGAGCCGCGCCTTTGCCTGCTGGACCTGCCACATGCCCATCGCTATGCACCTTTCTGACCTGACTGACTAGAATATAGATTATTATGATCACATTGGAAAGGCCTTTTTGCGAGACGAGCCTGACGGCCCGCCGATCGCGACAGCGCAAGCGCTCGCAAACTTCATGGAATCCGGCCATGCTCGGGACGGATGGAGGTTCGGGAGCCCACCATGCTCGAGACCACGATCGCGGGCAGTCTGCCGAAGCCGTTCTGGCTCGCGGAGACGGAGAAGCTGTGGCCCGAATGGCGCTTCCAAGGCGCGGCGCTCGAGGAGGCCAAGCGCGACGCGGCGCTGGTGTGGCTCAAGGAGCAGGAAAGCGCGGGGATCGACATCGTCACCGACGGCGAGCAGTTCCGCCAGCATTTCGTGCACGGCTTCCTCGAGCACATCGACGGCATCGACTTCGCGCATAAGCGGCGCATCGGCATCCGCGACAACCGCTACGAGGCGAACTGCCCGACCGTCGCGGGCCCGATCCGACGCAGGCGCTCCGTCCACGGCGAGGAGGCCCGCTTCACCCGCGCCCACACGCGCCGCAAGCTCAAGTTCACCATCCCCGGACCCATGACCATCGTCGATACGCTGGCGGACGCCTACTACAACGACCGTCCCCGCCTCGCGCACGCGTTCGCGCGGCTCATCAACGAGGAGGCCAAGGAGCTCGAGGCGATCGGCGTCGATGTGCTGCAGCTCGACGAGCCGGCCTTCAATGCCTATCCGGAGGAGACCCTCGAGTGGGGGATCGCGGCGCTCGAGCGCGCGACAGACGGGCTCAAGATCAAGACCGCGGTCCACATCTGTTACGGCTACGGCATCAAGGAGAACATCGAGTGGAAGAGGACGCTGGGGCGCGAGTGGCGCCAGTACGAGCGCTTCTTCCCGGCACTTGCCAAGAGCCGCATCGATCAGGTCTCGCTCGAGTGCGCAGGCAGCCGCGTGCCGCTGCCGCTCTTGGCGCTGCTCGCGGGCAAGGACGTCATGGTCGGCGTCATCGACGTCGCGACCGACAAGATCGAGCGGCCCGAGGAGGTGTGCCAAACGATCAAGCGCGCCCTGGAGTTCGTGCCGCTCGCGCGCATCCTCCCCTGCACCAATTGCGGCATGGCCCCGCTTGCGCGCTCGACCGCACGCGCCAAGCTCAAGGCGCTCGCGGCGGGCGCGGCCCTTGCGCGCGCCGAGCTCGGCGGCGGGGTGAGGCGGCGGCGCTCAGAGACTGACCCGAAGTGATTCGCTTATTTTCGCGGAGATGCCGATCGCGATAAGCCCCTCTCCCGCAAGCGGGAGAGGGATTCCATGTCTTCTGCCGCTTACGCGGGAACGACGGGGGTGCTGAGTAATTTTCGGATCAGCCGCTCACTCGACGACCGTCACCCTGACCGTGCCGAGCTCGCCGTAATCGGCGAGGGCCTCGTCGCCGGCCGTGAGCGGATGGAAGCCGCAGCAGGTGCCGGTGGTGACGATCTGGCCGGCCTCGAGCCCGATGCCGTGGCCGCTCAAGTCGTTGGCGAGCCAGGCGAGCGCTTCCAAGGGATGTCCCAGCACGGCGGCGCCGCTGCCCTCGGCCACCTGCTTGCCGTTGAGCGAGAAGCTCACCTTCGCCTGGGCGAGGTCGAAGCGGCGCCAGTCCGCGACGGCGGCGCCATGGACGAGGGCCGCGTTGCAGCCGTTGTCGGCAACGATCGAGGGTGCCGGCGCCTTGAAGCCCACGGCCAGGCGCGTGTCGACCAGCTCGCAGGCGGGATGGAGACTCGCGACCGCGGCCGCGACCTCCTCGCGCGCGTAAGGGGTCGGCCGCGGCGGTAGGTCGCGGCCGAGGCGAAAGGCGAATTCGGGCTCGAGTGCGAGCGCTATGAACCGGTGCCGCTCGATGCGCGCCGGACTCGCATGAATGGTAGGTTGGAAGACGCGGCCCGGGAAAGGCCGGTCGAGGCCGAGCTGCTTCTGGATGAGCTCGCTGGTGCCGCCGATCTTCCAGCCGCCGAGCGCTCGCCCGTCGAGGCGCTCTAGGGCGGCCTGCACTTCATAGGCCTCCTCGAGCGAGCGCGGCCGGCAGTCCTCGGGCAGGTTTTCGAGCGCGCGGCACGAGCGGCGTGCGGCGAGCAGCAGGCGCGCCGCCCGCTCGGCGGCTCCCGGCGGATGGGTGGGTTCCGGCATCGCGCTCAAGCCTGCGCCGGGGCCTGGCGCTGCTGGATCACGTGGTCCGCCTCGCGGCCGATGAGCTCCTGGAGATGGTGGAAGCGCCAGGCGAAGGTACCGACGCCGTAGCTGAGCGAGCGCAACTCGATGATCATGTCGCGGATCTCGGATTGCGGAATGTGCGCGATGGTCTCGTCCCAGCCCTTCCAGCCTTCCTTGGCGTTGAAGCCGAGGATCTGGCCGCGCCGGCCGGTGATCAGGCGCTGCACGTTCGAGGTGTACTCGTTGGGGGCGGAGACCGTCACCTCGAGGATGGGCTCGAGCAGCACGGGCTCGCATTTGGGCAGGCCCTCGCTCATGGCCATGCGCGCGGCGGTGCGGAACGCCATGTCGGAGCTGTCGACCGCGTGGAACTGGCCGTCGAAGAGCGTGACCGAGAGATCGACCACCTCGAAGCCGAGCGGCCCTCGCGGCAGGAAGTCGCGCACGCCGTGCTCGACGGAGGGGATGAACTGGCGCGGCACCGACCCGCCCACGATCTTATCGACGAACTCGAAGCCGCTCCCTCGCGGCAGCGGCTTGATCTCCACCTTGACGTCGCCGAACTGGCCGTGCCCGCCCGACTGCTTCTTGTGGCGCGCGTGCTGGGTGACCGGCTTGCGGATGGTCTCCTTGTAGGGGATCTGCGGCGGGCGCGCCTTGACCTGGAGCTTGTTGCGGTCCTTGAGCCGGTCGATCGCGAGGTTGAGATGCATCTCGCCTTGGCCCCAAAGCAAGAGCTCGTGCGTGTCGGCGCGCTGCTCGAAGGAGAGCGAGGGATCCTCCTCGGCGAGCTTCTGAAGGGCTGCGGTGAGCTTCACCTCGTCCTGGCGGTTCTCCGCCTGAAGGGCCACGGAGAAGAGCGGCGTGATCGGCTTGGGCCAGGCCTCCGCCCCCGCGACCGGCTTGCCCGACGGTGTTAGGAGCTCGCCCGTGCGCAGCTTCTCCATGCGGCCGAAGGCGACGACCTCGCCCGCACCCGCCTTGACCTGCT
>DATEQI010000521.1:0-5646 GCA_035272805.1 Alphaproteobacteria bacterium
GGCGCGTCGTCTTGGCGCCTCGGCCGGCGAGCTGGTGCGCCGCTCGCTCAAGGCCTACGATCCGCAAGCCGACAACAGCGAGATCGAGGCGATGGTGAAGCTTCTTGGCGCCACCCATCGCAGGACGCTCGCAGCACTCGACAGGGCTGAACGCGAGCTCGCGGAAACCCGAAGCTATTTCGCGCGCAAGCGCGGGACTCGCGGTCGATGAGCATCACCGATCGCGTCCTCGACGCGCTCAAGTCGGCCATCCAACTCGAGACACGCGTTACCTCCTTGGCCTCTGACGTGCGCGATTTGGCGAGGGAGGTCCGCGACATCGACAGACGCCTCGTGCGGATCGAGGCCGCCATCGAGTTCGGCACGCGCGGCGGCTTCACGGCTGCCTCGCCCCCAGGCGCACCGGCAATCGAAGGACGTCGAAAGTAGACCTGCCCGCTCACACCACGAGGGCGTCCGCGAACGGCGTTCGCGAGAGATTGCGGGCGCCGCGCGCGGTGATCAGCACCTGCTCCTCGAGCTTGATGCCCTCCTTCCCACCCACCTCGCCGATATAGCTCTCGACCGCGACCACCATGTTCTCCTGGAACTCGCCGTCATAGCCCCACTCCGCGAAGTCGCAGGCATAGGCGACGCTCGGATACTCGTCGACGAGGCCGACGCCGTGCACCATCATCATATAGCGGTTGGGCACGAAGGCCTCCGGGACGGGCCAAGAGCGCTCGGCGAACTCGCGGAACGAGAGGCCGGGCTTAATGAGCGCCATGTTGTACAGCACCTGCTCCTCAGCGAGAGCGTAGAGGCGGCGCTGAGCGTTGGTCGGCCGCCGCCCGGGGCATATCCAGCTGCGCGAGATGTCGGCCAGGTAGCCGAGCGGGCCCACCATGTCGGTGTCGAAGGCGACCACGTCGCCCGCTTGCATCACCCGGTTGCTGGATTCCTGGAACCAGGGGTTCGTGCGCTCGCCCGAGGCGAGCAGGCGGCATTCGATCCATTCGCCGTCGTGGGCGATATTCACGTCGTGCAGCACCGCCCACAATTGGTTCTCGGTGATCCCCGGACAAATGGTCTCGCGCATGCGCGCGATCGCCGCGTCGCACACCTCCATCGAGAGCTCGAGTGCCGCGATCTCCTCGGGGGATTTGACAAGGCGCGCGAGCTCGAGGGGCTCTTGCGCATCGAAGAGCTCGACGCCGCGCGCGGCGAGTACCGAGGCACCCGCCGGCTCGCAACGGTCGACCGCGAGGCGCCGGTTGCCCCCGCCGTGCTTCGCCACCAGGGCCGCGATCTCATCCGCCCAGAGGAGGACCTTCTCCCCTGAGCGCGGGCCCGCGAGGAAATAGAACCACGGTATCGTCGGCCGCACCTCCTGAATGGTCTCGAGGCCCTCGCTCAAGTGCATCGAGCTCGTGTATTCGTAAAGCACGACGGGCCCCTCGCTCGGCACGAAGGCCCAGCGCCCGGGCGAATGCATGGTCCAGACCTGCATGTTGCGACTGCCGGTCGCATAGCGGATGTTCATGGGATCGGAGAGCAGGCAGCCCATGTAGTCGCGCTTCTTGAGCTCGGCGCGCACGCGCGCGAGGCGATAGGCGCGCAGCTTGCGCTGGTCGATCGCGGCGATCCGCGCGGCGACGTCGAATGCGAGCGGAACCGGCTTCCGCGGCTCGTCTGGTGGCATGGCAATGCCCTCCCCCTATGGTTCCTGGCGCCTTCTCAAGGCCTCGCGGCGGCACTCTCAGAGGTGGCGAAAACCGATTCCACGCGGCGCAGCTCCTCGAGCGGAATATGGCAGGCGATGATATGGCCGGCGCCGGCATCGCTGAGCGGAGGCGCCTCGCGCTCGCAGATCTCGCCGAGCTTACGCGGACAGCGGCCGGCAAAGCGGCAGCCTTTCGGCAGATTGATCGGGCTCGGCGCCTCGCCCTCGAGGCGGATGCGCTTCTGCTGGACGCGCGGATCGGGCACCGGGACCGCCGAGAGCAACGCCTCCGTATAGGGATGATAGGGCGGGGCGAAGATCGCATCGACGGGCCCCGCCTCCATCACCTTGCCGAGATACATGACGACCACGTGGTCGGCGATGTGGCGCACGAGGGCCAGGTCATGGCTGATGAAGACCATGGTCGTGCCCTGCTCGAGCTGGATCTGCAGGAGCAGGTTGATGATCGCCGCCTGGACCGAGACGTCGAGGGCCGAGACCGGCTCGTCGGCGAGGAGAAGCTCGGGATTGCCGGCAAAGGCGCGGGCGATGGCGATGCGCTGCTTCTGCCCGCCCGAGAGCTGGCGCGGCTTGCGGAAGCGAATGGCCGAAGGCAGGCGCACCATCTCGAGAAGGGCGCTCACCCGCGCGTCCACGGCGCGCCGGTCGCGCGCGGCGGCGAACTTCTTGATCGCGCGCGCGATCGGCCAGCCGACGGAGTGCGAGGGATTGAGCGTGCTCTCCGGGTGCTGGAACACCATCTGGATCGCGGCCACCAGGGCTGCCGTGCGACGGTTGACGGGGAGCTTGGCAAGCTCGGCCTCGCCCAGGCGCAGGCTCCCGGAGGTGGCACTCTGCAGGCCGGCGAGAATGCGCGCGAAGGTCGACTTGCCCGAGCCCGATTCGCCGACGAGTGCGAGGATATTGCCGCGCCGGGCTGTGAAGCTCAGATCGTCGTTGGCGACGACGGAGAGCGGGTGCCGGAAGAGCGAGACGATCGGCGAAGCCATCTCGTAGCTCTTGCACAAGTGCTCGACGGCGAGGAGCGGCGAGCCGCCACGGGCGGCGACGGCGGCCGTAGCCGCGCTCGCGCGCTCGAACGGCGGCAGCTCGCGCCAACGCTCGCAGCGCACGCGGTGGCCCTCTGCCGCGCTATGAAGAGCAATCGGAGTGCCATCGCAGATGCCGGCGCGGAACTGCCCGCAGCGCGGAGCGAAGACGCAGCCGGCAGGGTGGGCGCTCGGCGGCGCCACCTGCCCCGGGATCGGCACGAAGGCGGCGGTGCGCTTGTCCTGGCCGATGCGCGGCACGCAGGCAAGCAGCCCGCGCGTGTAGGGATGGCGCGGGCTCGCGAAGAGCTCGCCGACCGGCGCCTCCTCCACGAGCTCGCCCGCATACATCACGGCCACGCGATCGCACACCTTGGCGATGACGCCGAGATTATGCGAGATATAGAGGAGCGTCGTGCCGTACTTTCCGCGCAGCTCGTTGACGAGGTCGAGCACCGTCGCCTCGACGGTCACGTCGAGCCCCGTGGTCGGCTCGTCGAGAAGCAGGAGTGCCGGGTTCGCGAGCAGCGCCATCGCGATCACCACGCGCTGCTTCTGTCCGCCCGAGAGCTGGTGCGGGTAGCGCCCGAGCACCAAATCCGGATCCGGCATGTGCACGTCCGCCAACATGCGGGCGGCCAACAAACGCGCCTCCACGGCACTTGCATCCTGATGGGTGATCGGCACCTCCATCAGCTGCCGGCCGACGGTCATCGTCGGGTTGAGGGCCGCTCCCGGCTCCTGGTAGACCATCGCGACGCGCCGGCCGCGCACGCGCCGCAGCTCGGCCTCCGACGCGCGCACGAGGTTCTGCCCCTCGAGCACGATCTCGCCCCGGGCGATGCGGCCGGCGAGGCCGAGGTGGCCCATGACCGCCATGGCAAGCGTCGACTTGCCGCAACCCGACTCGCCGACGAGGCCGAAGCTCTCGCCCGGCATGATCGCGAGCGACACGTCCGTGATCGCGGGAACGACGCCGCCGGCACCGCGGTACTCGACGCGCAGATCCTTGATGGCGAGAAGCGGCGCCGTCATGTGCGCCCTACTCCCTGAGCGAGAGCTCGCGGAGTCCGTCGGCCAAGAGATTGAAGCCGAGGACGAGCGAGCAGAGGGCGGCACTCGGCAGGAGCGCCATATGCGGCCATACCGTTATCATCGCGGTCGCCTGCTGCACCATGCCGCCCCAATCGGGATCGGGAGGCGGCAGACCCAGGCCGAGGAAGCCGAGGATGCCGATCGTGATCGTGGTGTAGCCGAGGCGCAGACAGAAATCGGTGATGAGCGGCCCGCGGCAATTGGGCAGAAGCTCCACCACCATGATGTAGAGGGGCGTCTCGCGGCGAAGAAGGGCCGCCGCGACGAAGTCCTGGCTTTTGAGCTCGAGCACGAGGCCGCGCACGATGCGGCCGATGCCGGGGGCGGACGCGAGCACCACGGCCACGATGATGTTCAGCATCGAGGGCCCGATGTTCGCGATCAGGATCACGTAGAGCACGATCACCGGGAAGGAGAGGATGACGTCCGAGAGCCGGCTGATCACGGTGTCGAGAAGGCCGCCGTAGTACCCGGCGAGAAGCCCGAGCGTGCAGCCGACGAGATAGGCCGCGAGTACGGCGAGCGGGGCCACCGTGAGCACCGTGCGCGCGCCCCAGATGAGGCGCGAGAGCATGTCCCGCCCCAAGGGGTCGGTCCCGAGGAGATGGGCGGCGGACGGCTTGGGCTCTGCGATCGCGGCGTAATCCTGGGCATTGGGCGGCTGCAGGCCGAGCCAGGGTGCGAAGAGTGCCAAGATCACCCAGAAGAGGACGAGGCCGATTCCGACCAGCGCCACGCGCGACTGCGGCAGGCGCCGGATCAGGCTCGGCGGGGCGCGCTCCTCGCTGTGGATCTGCTCGCTCATGCGAGCCTGATCTGCGGATTGATCATCATGTAGCCGAGATCGCTCAGGAGCTGGGTCGTCATGGCGACGATAAGCGCGATCAAGGTCGCGGCCTCGATCAGCGAGATGTCGCCGAAGAGCGAGGCCTCGAGCAGCATGCGCCCGAACCCGGGATAGGCGAACACCGTCTCCGTCACCACGACGCCGCTGATGAGAAAGTTGATCTGCAGCAGGATCACGGTGAATGGCGCGATCATGGCGTTGCGCACGGCGTGGCGAAGAATCACCTCGCGGCGCGGCAAGCCCTTCAGGACGGCGGTGCGCACGTAGGGCTTGTTCATCACCTCGGCCATCGAGCCGCGCACCATGCGCGCGACATAGCCCGAATCGTAGAGCACGAGGACGGTTACCGGGAGCACGAGCTGGGCGGCGAGCGACCAGCCGGAGCCGCGCTCCATCGGACTCGTCCCCGGCAGCCAGCGCAGGCCGACGACGAATATCGCGGTCAGGAAGACGCCGGAGGCGAACTCGGGGATCGAGGTGAAGACGATGCCGAGGAAAGAGATGGTTCGGTCGAGCCAGCTGCCTTCGCGCATGCCGGCGAGAACGCCCGCGAGAAGCGAGAGCGGCACGATGAGCGCGAATGCGATCCCGGCAAGCAGTGCGGTGTGGCCGGCGCGATCCCAAAGCACGTCGTTGACCGGGCTCTTGAACAGCGCCGAGTAGCCGAAGTTGCCGAAGTAGCGCGTGCCGCGCGGGTCCTTGAAGTCGAGCTTGAGGACGGGGTCCTGCAGCGGATCGTCGATGGCGCCCACGAGCACGCCGAGCCAGCGCGCGTAACGCACGAGCAGCGGGTCGTCGAGATGAAGGCGCCGGTAGAGAAGGTCGACCTGCTCCTGCAACGCGTAAGGGCCGAGCGTCTTGCGCGCGACGTTGCCCGGCGAGAATTCGGTGACCGAGAAGACCAGGAACGAGGCCGCGACCAGGGTGAGCGCCAGTCCGACCAGACGCTTGAG
>DATEQI010000522.1:0-10504 GCA_035272805.1 Alphaproteobacteria bacterium
GGCCGATCCGACCCTTGCCGCCGACGAGGCCCACGGTCTTGCCCCACACAAAGGCGCCGGCCAGATGGTTCGACTGCGAGCCCGGAAAGCCGCCCGCGCGCACCAGCCGGTCGCCTTCCATCATGCGGCGGGCGACCGCGAGCATCAGGCCGAAGCAGATGTCGGCGGTCGCCTCGGCGACCATCGGCGGCACCACGGTGACCGCAATTCCTCGCGCGGTGGCGGCGGCGAGGTCGACGCCGTCGGGCGTGATCGCCATCGTGGTCACCGCCCTGAGCTTGGGGTTGGCGGCGAGCACCGCGCGGTCGATCTTGTCGTGCAGCAGCGTGAACAGGATGTCGTGCGTCTTGGCGGCCGCGATCAGCTTCCGCTTGTCGAGAATCCGGCTTGAATCCTCGTTGATCGTCACCTCGGCCACCGCGCGGAGCCGTTCGAGCGCGCTCTCGCCGATCGGCTGGGTGATGAAAATGCGCGGGCGTATTATCTGATCCACCGCACGATGCCGGCGACCCCGTCGACCGCGACCTGCGAGCCGTCCGGGATGCGCGTGGTGGCGTCGAGCACGCCAAGCACCATCGGGATGCCTCGCTCGCGCGCGAGCGAGGCGAGATGCGAGGTCGAGCCGCCGAGCTCGGCGACGACGCCGGCGACGCGCGGCAGGATGTGGCTGAGCGCCGGACCCGCGACCCGCGTCACCAGGATGTCGCCGGGTGCGATGCGGGTGAGCTCGCATTCGCAATTGACGATCACCGCGCGCCCCGAGGCCCAGCCGATGCCGGCCGGATGACCGTTGATGCCGGGGTGCTGCAGCCAGATCTCGTCCGGCACGTGGGCGGGCTCGACATGGAGCGGGCGCGCCTGCAGCAGCTTGAAGCCCTTGTCGTCGAGCGCCCACTCGATTTCGACCGGCATGCCGAGGGCGGCTTCCGCCTTCCTGAGCAGCCGGCCGAGCGCCACGGCCTGGCTGGCGTCGAGGCAGGGCTTGCGGACGAGGGCTGCGGGTACTGCCTGCGGTGCCGTGCCCTCGCCGTGCGCGCAGGTCTCGCGATGATCCTTGTGGCCGGCCTCGATCTTGCGCAAGCGACCCTGCCTGCTGAGCACGATGCGGTCGGGCACCACCTGCCCTTGCG
Organism: Alphaproteobacteria bacterium; assembly: GCA_035272805.1. GTDB lineage: Bacteria > Pseudomonadota > Alphaproteobacteria > JACZXZ01 > JACZXZ01 > DASPPM01. The sequence continues at coordinate 1,131 of DATEQI010000522.1, forward strand.
CGATCGCGGAGCCCAACCCCCAGGTGGCGCTCAAGAGCATGTGGCCTGCCGCGGTCTCGCTCAGGCCCCCGCCCGAGGCGCGCGCGGCCACCAGCGGCTGGATCAGCACCGCCATCGCGGTGTCGGCCGGATTGAGGTCGTGGTTGGTCATGTAGCGGCGCGCAGTGCTGCTCCACAGCGCCGCCCAGCAGGCGCGCACCACGGTCATGAGCTCGGCCTCCTCCGTGATGCCGAGGAAGCTCTCGAACTGCCCGGCGAAGTTGGCGCCGGCACGATCCTCGATCAGCGCCGAGGAACGCACCGCACCGGGCTGCCCGCCCGCCCGCCGTTGCGCCCGCCAAGCGGCGAGAAGCGGCTTCCGGATGCGGGGCTCGATCGGCTCCTGATAAAGCTTGAGCCGGATCTCGACCGAAAGCCGGCGCGCCTCCGGCGGCGCGGCGCCGGCGAAGCGCTCCAGCGCCTCATCGAGCCCGATCGCGGCGCATTGCAGGCGATAGGCGTCGGCGGTGATGCAAAAACCGCCGGGCGTGGGCAGACCGGCCCGCGCAAGGGCAGCGAGATTCGCCGCCTTCGGGCCGCAGCACTCGGCATCTGTCGCCCGCGGGTCGTCGAGACCGATCACCAAGGCTCCGGCTTCGCTCACCGCGGCCGCCCCGTCACTTCACGTGATCGCCGTAGCCCGGAAGCGGATCGACCACCGTGATCTGCTTCACCGGGAAATGCGAGATGATCTCGATCGAGTCCTTGTGCACGATCAGCATCTCCTCGATGCGCACGCCGTAGCGGAACTTCTTGCCGTGCTGGGTCTCGAGCGCGAAGGTCATGCCTTCCTTGATCTCGACCGGATGGTCGAGCGACCAGATGCGCGAGATCACCGGCTGGTCGTACTGGGCGAGCCCGAGACCATGCCCCCACAGGTTGGCGGCCGCCTGATCCTCGTCCTCGTAGCCCCAGGTCTCCATCGCCGACGGCCACTTCATGGCGATATCGCGCGTGGTGGCGCCGACCTTCACCGCGCCGATGGCATCGTAGAGCCATTTGAGCGCGGTCGCGTAGGTGTCCTTCTGCTCCTCTGTGGGCTCCTTGCCGACGCAATAGGTGCGGTAATAGCAGGACTTGTAGCCGTTCCAGGTGAGGGCCGCCAAATCCATGAACACGATGTCGCCGGGCTGGATGATACGGTCGGTGAAGTTGCGCCAGTTCGGCCAGGTGTTCGGGCCGGACGATACGATCACGTCCTCCACGTCCTCCATGCCGGGGATCGAATAGAGATACTTCATCAGGTGCGCGGTCACCTGGTTCTCGGTGATGCCGGGGCGCAGGAACTTCATGCACTCCCAATGGGCGGCGTCTCCGATCGCGCCGACGATGCGCATGCACTCCTGCTCGTCGACGTTCTTGACCGCGCGCGCCTCCATCATCGGCGTCATGCCGTCCACCCAGTGGATTCCCTTGTCCTGGAACACCTGGATCATGTTGATGTCGATGAAGTCGACGCCGAGCTTCTGCCCGGCGACGCCGCGGCGCTTCATCTCCTCGAGGATGGCGTTGGTGAACTTGGTCACCTGCATGACCGAGGCCGGGCCGGCGGCACCCTTGATCCAGGCGAAGGAGTGGCGAACGTTCTCTTGCGGGAGCCAGGGCGAATGGCGCTCGATCTGGTAGCCGATGTCGCCCTGCTCGAACAGCACGGGTTGGCTGTCGCCGCAGAGCAGCGCGTAGCGCAGCCCCGGCTTGAGCCGGTTCCATCCCGGCGTCATCGTGCCGGTGACATAGCGGCAGTTCTCGTCGTACATGCACAGCATGGCGCCGAGCCCGTGTTTCTTCATCATCGCGCGGGCCCGTTCGGTGCGATACTTGCGCAGACGATCCCAATTGATCTTCTGCTGCCAGTCGCTTCCGACGATGCCGAAATTCGCTACCATGAGGCTCTCCCCAATCCGCACGCGTGCACACGCGCCGGAATGTTTTCGCTGCCCGAACTGTAACTGTACCGACGCCGCGGAAGGAAGGGTATATTTTTCCCCGGGCCATAAGGACTGATAATGTTCGAGACAGGTTAGTGCCGGGCCTGGTGCGGCTGTGCCGGATGCGTTGGCAGGCGCCGCGCTCGCGCGGCGCCGCAGGCGTGCCGCACAGCTGGAGAGACGGCGGCAAATGAGCGCGCTCGCCGTCGGCTACGGCATCAGGCGCTGGGGCAATGCCGAGCTCAGGGAGATGTGCAAGGCCGACATCGACGTCCAGATCGCCGCCCTCGGCCTCGAGGTGCCGCCCGCGGAACGGGGACGCAAAGTCCTCTAAGGTCCCGATTCGGAAGTTCGTCCCACCCGGAGATAACCGTCATTGCGAGCGCAGCGAACCCCGGCGTACGCCGGGGCTGGATTGCTTCGTTGCCCTTCGGGCGCCTCGCAATGACGAGTGCTTTCATGATGTGGTGAATTTCAGAACCAGGACACTAGATCCGGCGTATGACGGCTCGGCTCGCTTCGTCTCTCAGCGGTAGATGAAGCCGTAGACCGGGTAGATCCTGGTGCCGTAGTCGTGGACCGGTCCGTACCAGACCCGCACCTCGCTCCAGTCGTTCGCGGGCGATTCGTCGACCACGGCGACTTGCTTTTCCACGCGGCCCTTCTTGCCGCCGATGCGCGACCAGTTGGCGTGCTCGACCATGATGATGCGGGAATTCACCACCCGCGTGACGATCGCCACGTGACCGGACGGCATGCCGCGGCTCTGCTTGAAGACGAGCGCCGCTCCGGGCGCGGGCTCCTTGCCGCGATCGTACTGGCCGCCGGCCGAGCGCCACCACGTCCAGGCGGCACCGTAGAGATCGAAGCCCGAGACGGACCGCGCATAGGGTGCGCACTGAACGGCCGATGCGGGTTTTGAGATAAGAAATGCCGAGAGGATGACGCCAATAGAAATCCTGGCGAGCATTCGCCCCGTCATGCTGCCCCCTGTCAGTTCGTTTGTTACATCGCTTCCGCTTTTTTGCGAGCATGCCGCACATCGCGGCGGAGTTCAAGCATCGAGTCGGCGCGGCCGCGCGGGGAGCTTCAGAGCTCGTGCCGGGCCATGGCCTGGCGCGGGAAGTTTTATGCGGATTTTATCCGCGCGAAAATTAACCCTTGCGCGACGGCAAAAACGGCGTAGAAGGGAAGGCGACGCATACGCACGTGCCGCTGGCCCTCTGTGGTTATGCAACGACGGTCGCGTCTCTTTTGGCAACCCCGGCGGGACGCCGGATCCGAGAGGGAGCAATCGATGTTCGTAGCCAATAAGGGTGGCCCGGCCACCCGCCGTCGGATTTCCAATTCCGCCGCAACCGCATCCGGACGTCTCGCTCAAGCGACGGGCGTGGCGCTCGAGCCGAGTGCAGGTGCGCGCGCAAGCGAGGCGCTCTTGCCGCCGCCGGAGCCTTCCCGCGCGCGCGCGCAGCAGCGCCGCCGGGCGAAGCCCCGTCTGCGCGTGGTGGCTCCGGAGGTCGCGCGCGGCGATGTCACGCCCAAGATCGCCGAGTTCCTCGCCAGCGCGCGACCGGCCACGCCGTGCCTCGTTGTCGATCTCGATGTGGTCGAGCAGAGCTACCTGGCACTCGCCCGCTCGCTGGAGCCGGCGCAGATGTTCTATTCGGTCAAGGCCAATCCGGCGCCCGAGATCCTGCGCCTCTTGGCGCGGCTGGGCTCCGCCTTCGACGCGGCGAGCAGCGAGGAAATCGAGCTCTGCCTTGCCCAAGGCATCGAGCCATCCCGGCTCTCCTATGGCAACACGATCAAGAAGCAGGCGGACATCGCCGCGGCCTACGAGAAAGGCGTGCGCCTCTTCGCCTTCGATGCGGAGAGCGATGTTCGCAAGCTCGCCGCCGCTGCTCCCGCCAGTCGGGTCATCTGCCGCGTGCTGGTCGACAACGAAGGGGCCGAATGGCCGCTTTCGCGCAAATTCGGCTGCTCGCCCCGCATGGCGATCGAGCTGATGCTGGTCGCCAAGGAGCTCGGGCTCGATGCCTGCGGCTTCTCCTTCCACATCGGCTCCCAGCAGACCGACCTCTCCCAATGGGACAAGGTGATCGAGCAGATCGCGCGCCTCACCCATGAGGCGAAGGCGCGCGGGATCGATCTGCGCCTGATCAATCTCGGCGGCGGCTTCCCGAGCCGCTACCACCAGGAGGTGCCGTCGATCGAGGCCTATGGCGCCGCGGTCATCGCCGCCGTGCGCAAGCATTTCGGCGAGCCGCTGCCCGAGCTCATCGTCGAGCCCGGCCGCGGCGTGGTGGGCGATGCCGGCGTCATCGAGAGCGAGGTCGTGCTGATCTCGACCAAGGATCTCGGGGAGCAGATCAGGTGGGTCTACCTCGATGTCGGCAAGTTCTCGGGCCTCGCCGAGACCATGGACGAGGCGATCAAGTACCGCCTCACCACGCCGCACGACGGCGGGCCGGCCGGCCCCGTGGTGCTCGCCGGCCCGACCTGCGACAGCGTCGACATCCTTTATGAGAAAGCGGGCTATCGCCTGCCCTTGGCCCTCAAGGAGGGCGACAAGGTGCGCCTCCTCTCCTGCGGGGCCTACACGACGACCTACTCCTCGATCGGCTTCAACGGCTTCGCCCCCCTCAAGGCCTATTATCTCTGACCGCATCGCGCGGCCGAGGGCACGAGAGGCGCTTGCCCTCGGGCGCACCCTCCAGCCTGAGGCGTCATGGCGGGCCAAGCCCGGGCGCGGCTGATAGACCAAAATTAACACACGAAAAATGTATTTTATTTTGAAAATACATTGACAAGCGGGATATTATCATTGCGTAACTGTGCCCGATCATCGAGCGAAGGGGTAGGCCATGCGTACGCGCCATAAGCACGCCGAGACGATCGTCCTCCATGCCGGCTACCGCCGCGATCCGGCGACCAACGCGGTCGCGGTGCCGATCTACCAGACGACCTCCTACCAGTTCGCGGACACCGCCCAGGCGAGCCGGCTCTTCGGCCTGCAGGAGCTCGGCAACATCTACACCCGCATCATGAATCCGACGAACGCCGTGCTGGAGGAGCGCGTGGCCGCACTCGAGGGCGGCGTCGCGGCCCTCGCGGTGGCCTCGGGCCAGTCGGCGGAGTTCATCGCCGTGCAGAACATCACCCATGCGGGCGACAACATCGTGAGCTCGACCGATCTCTACGGCGGCACCTGGAACCTCTTCGCCAACACCTTCTCGAGCTTGGGTATCGAGGTGCGCTTCGTCGATCCCGCCGACCCCGAGGCCTTCCGCCGCGCCAGCGACGCGCGCACGCGCGCCTATTTCGCCGAGACGCTGCCCAATCCCAAGCTCGAGGTCTTTCCCTTGGCCGAGGTCGCCGCCATCGGGCGCGAGCTCGGCATCCCGCTCATCGTCGACAACACGGCAGCCCCGGTGCTCTCCCGGCCGCTCGCGCACGGGGCCGCGATCGTCGTCCATTCCACCACCAAATATATCGGCGGGCACGGCACCTCGATCGGCGGCATCATCGTGGACGGCGGTAATTTCGACTGGGCCGCGCACGCCGAGCGCTTTCCCATGCTGAACCGGCCGGACCCGAGCTACCATGGCGCGGTGTGGACGGAGGCGGTGAAGCCGCTCGGGCCGATCGCCTACATCATCAAGGCGCGCGTGACGCTGTTGCGCGACATAGGCGCTGCGCTCAGCCCCTTCAACGCCTTCCTGTTCCTGCAAGGACTCGAGACCCTGCCGCTGCGCATCGCGCGCCACAGCGAGAACACGCAGGCCGTCGCCGATTTCCTCGTCCGCCAGCCCCACGTCACGCGCGTCATCCATCCCTCGCTCCAGAAGGGCGAGGCGCGCCGGCGCGCCGATGCCTATCTCAAGGGCGGCTACGGCGGGCTCGTCGGCTTCGAGCTCGCGGGCGGCGTCGAGGCGGGCAAGCGCTTCATCGACGCGCTCGAGCTCTTCTACCATGTCGCCAACATCGGCGACGCGCGCAGCCTCGCCATCCATCCGGCCTCGACCACGCACTCCCAGCTCAGCCCCGAGGACCGGTTGCGCACCGGCGTCTCCGAGGGCTATGTGCGCCTCGCCGTCGGCCTCGAGCATATCGATGACATCCTCGCCGATCTCGGCCAAGCCCTCGCCAAGGCCGCGAGCTGACGCACGCCCTCACCCCAATCCGTTGAACAATTGATTCGAATCAAGCGTCGGAACCACAACGCTAAGCGCCTGATTGCGCCCCGCCGCCCGCGGTCGGCTGGCCGGTCGTCGTTCGCAGCGCGCCGCGCTGGTCGAGCGCCTGGAGGAAGCGGGCGGGTTCGGCGATGGCATCCGTCCAGGCATGCACCGCGGTCATCTCCAGGCCGCTGCAGAGCGAGCCCCAGCCGTGATCGCGCAGCCGGCGCTCGATCTTGTCGAGGAGATGCGTCGAGAGGGCGCGGTCGCCGGCCTCGCCGAGGGTGTGCGGCCCGAGATAGAGAAGGCCGATGCGGCCATCCGGCAGCCGACCGACCACGCCGAAGGGCAGCAGTGTTGCGCTGACGCTCTCGTCCGCCGCGGCGAGCCCGCGCGCCGGGAGATGCACCGCGAAGAGCGTCACCGGGACATGGATGCTCCGCAGCAGCCGGAGGCTGTGGGCGACGGACGCGGCAAACGCATGGCGCGGAAGCAATTGACCGGCCTCATCAGCAACGGCCCGATCGTCCTCTCTTGTGCTGCCCGTCCCGAAGAATGGCGACATGGCGCTTCTTTGCTCCCTTGCGAAATGCGCGCGGCGCGCGGCCGGCCGGAACCTCGGGGCCGCGCTTCGATGTGCCGCCCTTTTTATGTAATCGAAGCGCGCGACGCGTTAAGGCGACATTATTGGGACATTAAATGGGCGGCTTTCTGCGGCCGAGGCGGCGAGCTCGACGCCATTTTCCCAGCGACCGCCTGCATCGCGACGGCGAGCGCCTGCCGGCGGGTTGCGTGCGGGGTTTTCCCTTGTTGCGGCCCTTTGCGAAGAGCCAAATGCGCCCTATGATGTTGGACGGCTTGTGGCGGGCTACGGCCCTGCCGCTCGGAATTATGGAGGGACGGGATGATCAGGAAGATGATCGGCATAGCCCTCGTCAGCTTGCTGTTCGCGGGTCCGCTGGCGTTCGCTGCATCCGCACAGTCAACGAGCGATCAGCCGGGCCAGCCTGCGGCCCCGGCCAAGCCCAAGGCGGCCGTCAAGTCGCACGCGGCGGCCAAACCCAAGGCCGCACCCGAGGAAAGCGCCCCGGTCACGGGCCTCGACTATCCGCCCTGCAGCAAGACCGTGAAGGACCAATGCATTCAGCTTTGGCAGAGGAACCTCTCCCAGGCCTACCCGCAGTGCGCCAAAGTGAAGGGAGCCACTAGCAGAGCGGCTTGCATCGAGAACGCATACAAGCAGAAGAGCGGCTGATCCCGCGCGGGACGAGCAGGCGCTTTGGGCGGGCGCGCGGGCGCCCGGGTTCAGAGGTTTGCCTTGTCGGCGCTGACGGCGTACCCTTGATCGCGGCTACGGCCTTTCAACGCAACCACGGGGCGACCGCTGCGCGCCACACCTTTATTGCTTTTGGTCCTTGCCCTCGCCGCTTGTGCGCCCCCTGCTCCGGCAGAGGGGCCTCAGGCGGCTCTGCCGCCGCCCACCCCCCCGCCGCAGCAAGCCGTCACCTCGCCTGCGGCCACCGCGACCGCCGCGGCCACGCAACAGGCGGCACTGCCCCCCCTTCCGGTCCCCCCGCCGCGCGATCGGCTGGACCAGTCGATGGCACCCGAGCGCCTGGTCGGGCAAACCGAGGACGACATCCGAGGCCTCATCGGCGAGCCCGGCAACGTACGGGAGGAACCGCCGGCGGTCGTTTGGAGCTATAGCTCCGCGGGCTGCGGGCTCAATGTCTTCTTCTACATGGATCTGGCGAGTCAAACTTTCCGCGCGCTGACATACGAGCTGAAGCCCAAGCCGCCCAACGGGCTTGTCGGCGGCGCTTGCCTTGCCTCCTTGCGCCCCGCCCCCCATGACTGACACCGAACAAGCGCCCGCCGCGCGCGCCCGCGTGGTCTTGGTGGACGACGACGAGCTGTTCCGGGAATCGCTCGGCCAGAACTTGAGCGATGCCGGCTTCGACGTGCGCGACTTCGGCTCCGGCGAAGGTGCCCTCGAGCATCTCCTCGCGGGCAAAGGCGACGATATCGTGTTGCTCGACTGGAAGATGCCGGGGATGAACGGCATCGAGGTCTTGCGCCGCATTCGCCAGGCGGGTCTCGAGGCTCCGGTGATCTTCCTCACCGTGCTCAACGACCAGATCTACGAAGAGGCGGCGCTGCAAGGCGGTGCGGTCGATTTTGTCGAGAAATCGCGCAGCTTCTCCATCCTCTTGAAGCGAATGAACCTGATCCTCGCCGGGCGCAAGGGGGGTGAGCACGCGCTTGGCGGCGAGGCAAGCGCGCCCGCGAGCCTCTTCCATCGCGGGGAGCTCGAGCTCAGGGGCGAGACGAGCCGGGTATTCTGGAAAGGCAAGGAGGTGCCGCTCTCGGTCACCGAATTCAAGATGGTGGCACTCCTCGCCGCGCGCGCCGGCCAGGACGTGCGTTACCGCGATCTCTACGATCTCGTGCACGGATCGGGTTTCGTCGCGGGCTACGGCATCGAGGGTTACCGCTCGAACGTGCGCGCCTTCGTGAAGCGTATTCGCCAGAAGTTCCGCGAGGTGGATCCCGCCTTCGACGAGATCGAAAACTATTCCGGCTACGGGTACCGCTGGAGCGAGGCGACGAGCGAAAGTTCGTAGTGCTGTGGGTCGGCTCGAACAGCTTTGGCGCTCGTTCGCCGCCAAGATTTTCGCCCTTGTCGTAATCTTCTTCGCCGTGCCACTCATCCTCTACGATCAGTTCAGGACGGCCGACGCGGAGAAGAACCGTCTTCTGCTCGAAAGTGTGGAGGTGCAAGGCCGGCTTGCCGCCGAGACGCTTCGCCCCCTCGTCGGGAGCGTCGACGGCCAAGCCATGCGTACGATCGCCCAAACCGTGCAGCACCTCGGCGATGCCGGCTCCAACATCAAGCTCCTCTTTCGCCCGGAAAATGCCCCCTCGAGCCAGTCCTTCTACTACGTGGCCTCCTCTCCCGCCGTCTCGGCCCAATACCTCGAGCAGGAGCGCCAGGATCTGCTCAACGCCGGCGTGCTCGACCGTCTCAGGGACTCCTGCGCGGAGGTGCGCGCGCTCGCCGTCCGCTACACCAACCCGGCGGGAGGGCAGGAGCTTCTCACCTCGATCACGCCGATCCAGGCGAATACGGGCTGCTGGGCCGTGATCACCTCCAATCGGACGGCGGAATTCATCGTCTCCTCGCTGGGCCAATCCTATTGGCAGACCGACGCCGTGAAATTCGCAGGTG
>DATEQI010000523.1:0-4803 GCA_035272805.1 Alphaproteobacteria bacterium
GCGAGCGAGGTCGGCCATTCCTCTTTGAGGAATGCCGTCTGCATATCGACGACCACGAGCGCGGTGCGCTCGGGCGCCAGCGTGTCATAGCAGTGCAGCCGGCCGCGCCGCTCGATGACGCGCGCGACGAGCTCGGCTGGCCATTCGAACCCGGCCATCGCAGCCCTCTCTTGCCGTCCCGGCCCGTGCCGCAAGCCGGCAGCTTGCGCGCAACAATTGCGCAATTTGCCCGAATTTTCCAGGGCCTATTGGACGTAGCCCTCATCTTCGCCTTCGTGGTAATAAATGAGAAGGGGCATTTCTCGACGAGGGCCGATGCACCCCCGCGGCGGCCCGACCCTCGATAGCTTAGGTGCCTCCCGTGCTGCGAGCGGAGATAAGGGCGAGCTTGGCGGCCAATCGATCCGGGCGTAAGGGTTCCGCTTTGCGGCTCCCTCGCCTCTCCCTGGGCGCACCGGCGTTCCGGCTCCGCCGCGGCCACAGCTTTTGCGCCGGTCTCATCTTCGCCCTCACGATTGCGGCGGCAGGGCCCACGCGCGCGCAAGACATGCCGGCGGGCAGCCCCGCGGTACCGTCACAAGAGGGAGCGGCCGCCGACCAGGCCCTAGGCACGGCGCTGCGCCAGCTCCTCGACGCGGCACCCTCGCACCTGCTCGACAACCAGCCGATCGACTTGGCATCGTTGCGCCGCTTCTACGCCGGGCGCGGCAACCGCCCCGCCTGGGCGGGAAGCGACGCCGCGCGCGAGCGGGCGAAGCTCGCCCTCTCGACGCTCGCGGCGGCGGAGGGCGAAGGGCTCAATCCGGCGGACTATCATTTGACCGCACTCTCCGCACTCCCGCCGCCGGATGCCGCGGGCGCGGCCGCGCGCGAGCTCCTCTTGACCGATGCCTTTCTGCGCTATTCCCACGACCTGCGCCTCGGTCGCGTGGCGGCGGACGAGGTCTTCGACGACGTGCATTTGCCCAAGGCAAGCTTCGATGCGCTGCGCGCGCTCGAGACGGCACTTCAGCGCAACGACCTCGCCGGCCTGATCGCCGACCTGCCGCCGCGGCATCCGGAATATGCGCGGCTCAAGGACGCGCTCAAGCGCTATCGCGCGATCGTCGCCAACGGCGGTTGGCCCCAGATTCCGCCGGGAGACGAGCTCAAGCTCGACAAACAGGATCCGCGCCTTGTTGTCCTGCGCCAGCGCCTGGCCGTCGAGGACGCTCAACTGACGCCGCTGCCGGCTGAGGCCGTCAAGGGCGATCTCGAGGCGGCACTCGGCCGCTACCAGGCGCGCAACGACCTCGCCGTCGACGGGCGCATCGGCGCCAAGACCTTTGCCATGCTCAACATCAGCGCGGCCGAGCGCGTCGATCAGATCATCGCCAACATGGAGCGCTGGCGCTGGATGCCGCGCAGCTTCGAGGAACGCTACATCATGGTCAATACCGCGGACGGCGAGCTCGAGGTCGTCGACCACGGCGAGCCCATCCTCCTCTCCAAGGTGGTGGTCGGCGACGAGCGGCATCAGAGCCCGATCCTGCGCGCCTACGCGGTCTCGGTCACCGTCAATCCGCCCTGGAGGGTGCCGCTCTCGATCGCCGAGAAGGAGTTCCTGCCCAAGCTCAAGCGCGATCCCAACTATCTCTTCAACGAGAACATCGTGATCGTGAACGGACCCGAGGGCGATCCGTACGGCCAGCGCATCGCCTGGAAGCACGTCCAGGCGACGCGCTTTCCCTATGTGCTCGAGCAGCTGCCCGGGCCGAAGAACTCGCTCGGCGGCCTCAAGATCGAGATGCCGAACCCCTTCGACGTCTACCTCCACGACACGCCGCTCAGGCGCCTCTTCGCGCGCGCCCAGCGCAATTTCAGCCACGGCTGCATCCGCGTGGAGCACGTAGCAGCACTCGCCTCGCTCCTCCTCACCGGCGACAAGGCGGAGGCGATCCCCGACCTCGAGGCCGATATCGCCGCGGGCGAGACGCTCAATCTCCCCGCCAAGAAGGCGCTCGCCGTCTATGTCGCCTATTGGACCGCGATGGAGGATGCCGACGGCACGGTCGGGTTCCGCGCCGACGCCTACGATCGCGATGGACGGCTCACGCGGGCGCTTGCCTCGCACAGCCGCCTTATTTCCCTTCTCAAGGAGGCGCCGCGCGCCGCGGCGCGCTAGCCGAGCGGCCGAAAGGCGCTGAAACTACAAGGGGTTGCTTTCGGCGCACCGCTCTGCTATGAGCAAAGACAAGAGAAGAAGAGGGGGCGCTTTTGGCATGATGAAACCGACCGACCCGGGGCGGCGGGGATTCTTGTTGGCGGCGGGTGCTGCAACGCTCGCGACAATCGCCTCGCCGGCCTTCGCCTCCGTGGGGCGCACGCACTTCCGCTCGGTGGCACTCGACAACCTCCACACCGGCGAAAAGCTCAAGGTCGACTACTGGGTCGACGGGCGCTACGTGAAGGGGGCGCTCCATCGCGTCAACTACAACTTGCGCGATTTCCGCACAGGTAGCGTCCACCCGATCGACCCGCAGCTCCTCGATCTCCTGGACGCCTTGCGCCGCATGCTCGGCACGCGCGCGCCGTTCCAGGTGATTTCCGGCTATCGCTCGCCCGAGACGAACGCCATGCTGCGCGAGGAGTCGAACGGCGTTGCGGCCAACAGCCTCCACGTTCAGGGCATGGCCATCGACATTCGCCTGCCCGGCCGCTCGCTTCGCTCTCTCCACGCCGCGGCGGTGCGCCTTGAGCGAGGGGGGGTCGGCTATTATCCGCGCTCCGACTTCGTGCACGTCGACGTGGGCCGCGTACGCTACTGGTGAGCGCCTGAGCGGCACCGCCGCCGGTCCCTCCCCCTCCCTCGACCGCCTCGCCGGTTACGGCCCGCCTGCGCACGCGCAACCCTGCACAGCCCTCTCCGCGCTTGACCGCGCCTGCTGTTGCCCGCCAAGCTGTCCTCAGCGCCGCCGCCATCATCGATAAAGAAGAGGAGGAGCCCGCCATGTCTGGACCGAGCCGCCGCTCGTCCGGCCGCCCTTTGAGCCGCCGGGGCGTTCTCAAGGGAATGACCGCCGGTGCCGCCCTCGCGATCGCGGGGCTCCGCCCTCGTCCCGCGCGCGCCGACGCCGCCATCAAGATCGGTCTGCTCCTGCCGCGCTCGGGCTATCTCGCGGCCCCCGGCCAGCAGTGCCAGCGCGGCGCCGACATAGCGCCCGGCATCCTCAAGGACATGGGCATGCCCGTCGAGCTCGTGTCGGTCGATTTCGAGAGCAACGTCGACCTGGCGAGGACCCAGGCCGAGAAGCTGATCAACGACGGCATGGATGCGCTGGTCGGCGCCTTCGATTCGGGTGCGGGGGCTGCGATCGCGCAAGTCGCCGAGCAGCGCGGCGTGCCCTTCGTCATCAACCTGGGTGCCGCCACGCAGATCACGGAGCAGGGCTACAAGACCGTGTTCCGCAATTTCCCGACCAGCCTCGACCTCATCGGCAACGGCCTTACGCTCGCGAAGGAGCTGTTCAAGGCGACGGGGCACACGCCCAAGACCGCGGTCTTTCTCCATGCCAACGACACCTTCGGCCAGGCCAACCGCCAGGCGATCGACAAGCTGTTCCCGACCCTCGACATGCCGTTCAAGCTGGTCGAGGAGATCTCGTACGATCCCAAGGCGCAGGATCTCTCGGTCGAGATCGCCAAGGCGCGCGCCTCGGCGGCCGAGCTCGTGCTCGTCACCACGCGCGCGGGCGATGCGATCAAGCTCGTGCGCGAGATGGTCAAGCAGCGCTACGAGCCGATGGGCATCGTGAGCCCCGGCAGCCCGGGCATGTACGACCAGGAGTTCATCGATGCCCTCGGCAAATACGCCGACTACTGCATCTCGAACGTGCCTTGGTACAACCCCAAGAGCAAGCTCGCCCAGGCCTTCGAGAGCGCCTTCAAGAAGGTCTTCCCCAAGGAGAGCTTCGCGGGGAACGTGCTGAGTGCGGGCTTCACCTTCGAGGCGATCATGGTCGTGGCCGACGCGCACAGGCGCGCCGGCAGCACCGACAAGGCGGCCCTCTTGGACGCGCTGCGCACGACCCACATCAGCGAGCACCTGATGATCGGCGGCCCCATCACCTTCAACGCCAAGGGGCAGAACCCCAAGGTCGACTCGGCGAGCGTGCAGAACCTCAAGGGCGCGCCGACGGTGGTGCTGCCGCCCGACGCGGCGACGGCCGCGCCCGTCTTCCCCATGCCGGGATGGCAGCAGCGCACGTGAGCCTGGCTCCCTTCGCGAGCTTTCCCTCACCCTTCCCATCGCTGCGCGATGGGCCCCTTCCCTCTCCCGCTTGCGGGAGAGGGTCAGGGTGAGGGATGGCCGAGGCGTGTGGGAGCGGGAGTTCTAGCCATGCCGGCCTCGCTCGTCGCCAATGTCGTCTTGAGCGGGGTGCTCACCGGGCTCGTCTACGGCTTGATGGCGCTCGGCCTCTCGGTGATTTTCGGCGTCGTGCGCGTCGTCAACTTCGCGCATGGCGAGATGACCGTGCTCGCCATGTATGCGACCTTCGTGTTGTTCAAGGCGCTCGGCCTCGATCCGCTCTTCTCGCTCGTGCCGGTGGCGCTCCTTCTCTTCGCCTTCGGCTACGCGCTGCAGGCGAGCCTCATCAATCCCTTCGTGAAGCGCCCCGAGCACGAGCAGTTCATCCTGCTCGCGGGCGTGGCACTCGTCATCGTCAACCTGCTGCTCATGGTCTTCGGGCCGGACGCGCAGCACGTCGACCTCGCCTATGCCTACGACAGCTTCGAGCTCGGCCCGCTTCTCGTCGACAAGGT
>DATEQI010000524.1:0-5653 GCA_035272805.1 Alphaproteobacteria bacterium
CCACGACGGCGCCGTGGGTATCGATGCGCTCGACCGCGGCACCGCCGTGCGTGCGCGGATCAGAGAGAAAGGCGATCACCTCCCTCTGATCCTCGACGACGTGGCTCGCAACAGCCATCGCTCTCGCTCGCTCGGTACGCCCGCTCTCTGTCATCTGAAATTCACCACGTCAGGAAAACACTTGTCATTGCGAGGCGCCCGAAGGGCAACGAAGCAATCCAGCCCCGGCGTACGCCGGGGTTCGCTGCGCTCGCAATGACGGTTATCTCCGGCTGAGACGAGCTTCCGAATCGCAAGCTAGCACGGGAAGGAAGGCGGCGAATTGCGATGGATCAAACGGCTTTCGGCCGGGCACGCGGCGGCGCACCGCCGCTCAGCGCACGTAGCTCGGTCGCGCCTCGGCGATTCCGGCCGGGTCCTCGTGAATGATGACCTCGGCGTCCGGGAAGGCCTCGAGCAGATGCGCCTCGACGGCATCGGCGATCTCGTGGGCGCGCAGAAGCGTGATATCCGGGTTCATCTCGAGGTGGAGCTGGATGAACAGCCTCGGTCCCGAGGCGCGCGTGCGCAGATCGTGGAGCGTCACCACGCCGGAATGGGAGAGTGCTATCTCCCGGATGCGCTTGCGCGCGTCGTCGGGCAGCTCGCGATCCATGAGCTGATCGAGCGACTGGCGCGCGATGCGCCAGGCGCTCACCACGATGTAGATCGCGATCGCGATCGCGAAGATCGGATCGAGAAAGTGCCAGCCGAACTCGAGGCCGAGGAAGAGCGACAGCATCACGCTGCCGTTCACCATCAGGTCGCCGAAGTAATGGAGCGCGTCGGCCTTGATCGCGATCGAGCGCGTCGCGCGCACGACATAGCGCTGGTACTGCAGCAGCACGAGGGTGACCACGATCGAGAGCGCCATGACCGCGATCCCGAACGCTCCGTTGCGCACCGGCTGCACGTCGATAAGCCGGTGGCTGGCCTCGAAGATGAGGAAGACCGCGGAGCCCGCGATGAAGGCCGACTGGCCCAGTCCGGCGAGCGCTTCCGCCTTGCCGTGGCCGAAGCGGTGCTCCCGGTCGGCCGGCACGAGCGACTGGCGAACGGCCAGGAGGTTGACGACGGAGGCAGCGACATCGAGCAGCGAATCGATGAGGGTGGAGAGGAGCGCCACCGAATCGGTCACCAGATAGGCGCCGATCTTAGCTAAGATGAGGAGGGAGGCCACCGCGACGGACGCGTAGGTGGCTCCGGTCATCAGCCTCGCGTTCCTTTGGCTCGCAACGCCGGTATCCATCATCAGGCCCTCGCCTTGCCGAGCCGGGCTCAGGGATAGAGCCGCTCGCTGCGCCAGCCGTCCTCGCCGCGGGAGTAGACGAGGCGCTCGTGCAGCCGGAACGGGCGCTCGCGCCAGAATTCGATGCGCTCGGGTCGGATGCGGTAGCCCGACCAATGGGGCGGACGCGGAACTTTGCCGAAGCCGAACTTCGCGGCGTATTGGGCGACGCGCCGCTCGAGCTCGAAAGCGCCGGAGAGCGGACGCGACTGCTGGGAGGCCCAGGCGCCGATCTGGCTTTGACGGTGGCGGGAGGCGAAATACTCGTCCGCCTCCGCGTCGGAGACCCGGCTCACCGGACCTTCCACCCGCACCTGCCGGCGCAGCGATTTCCAGTGGAAGCAAAGGGCCGCGCGCGGGTTGGCGGCAAGCTCATGACCCTTGCGGCTCTCGAGGTTGGTGTAGAAGACGAAGCCGCGCTCGTCGGCATCCTTGAGCAGCACCATGCGCACCGAAGGCACGCCACGCGCGTCCGCCGTCGCGAGCGCCGCTGCATTCGCGTCCGCCGGCTCGCTCGCCTCCGCCTCCTTGAACAAGTGGCGGAAGAGAGCCACGGGGTCCTCGCTCGAGCCTTCATTCATGGCCGTCTCAGCCAGCCTCAACCATTCCGGTGAGAGTGATATAATTCGATTAAGCCCGGCGCGCACGGCAAAAACCGCAAAAAACGGAGGATACGGCCGCGCGCCGCGCAAGGAGGCGGCCCTATCGCCTCCGGGCCTGCCGCAGGGTGGGGGCTCTCGTCGCGTATTTGGTGCACCCGCTACGCAAGGCGGCGTGAGGCAATCGGCTGCGGGAAGAGTGCTGTGGCACCCGGCAGGGCACGCGACGGGCAACTCGCTGCGGCGCCATTGCTCCACGGCCGAGCAAGCGGGTACGGCGGTGCCGGCCGCGGGTCAATTGACAAGGAACAGTCGGCACCCTACGTTCAATCGGTTGTTCATGGATCTTTCGTTCCTTATTATTTGCGGTTTTCGCCGTCCGGTCGCGCGGCAGGGCGACTCGAATCCGACCCCTTTCCCAAGAGCGGAGGAAGTTGTGTCATGAAGAAGCTAGGGCAGCTCATCGCTGCGTTGCTGCTCGGTGCGGCTGCGGCGGGGCTCGCCGCTTCCGCTTGGGCGCAGATGCCGAGGGGGGATCGCGGCTTCCGCGATCATGATCCTGGGCACTTCACGGAGCACGACTGGGGTGTCTGGCGCGGCGGCAATTGGAACCATGCTTGGCACGACGGGCGCTTGGGCTGGTGGTGGGTGGTTGGGCCTTACTGGTACTTCTACCCGCAACCGATCTACCCCTACCCGGACCCCTATCTTCCTCCGAGCGTGGTCGCGCAACCGGGACCGGCCGGGCCGGCGCCCGCGCAGTTCTGGTACTATTGCGACAGCCCGCCGGGCTATTACCCCTACGTCACCTCGTGCAGCGCGGCATGGCGCCAAGTACCGGTGACACCGCAGGCTCCGAAACCGTAAGGAGAGCATCAATGACGCGCTATGCACTGATGGCGACCGCAGTTGTCACCGCCATGCTGCTCGGCGGCTGCGGTCCCCAGCCGCTGTCGCCCAGCGTGCCGGTGATGCCGGCGCCCAACAAGCCTTTCGATGCCTTCCAGCAGGATCAGGCCGTGTGCCGGCAATTTGCGCAGTCGCAGGTCGCCGGCATGGAGAACGCGGGGAGCAATCAGGTGCTGGGCAGCGCCATCGTCGGCACCGTGCTCGGCGCCGGGCTGGGAGCGGCCCTTGGCGGCGGCAAGGGTGCCGCCATCGGTGCCGCCTCCGGTGCCGTCGCCGGCACCGCCTACGGCGCGGGTACCGGCGGCGCCGTGCAGATGACGGTGCAGCAGCGCTACGACAACGCCTACATGCAATGCATGTACTCCCGCGGCAACCAGGTGCCGGGCTACCGGCCCGGCTATGCGCCCCCACCCCCGCCGGGAGGCGCGCCGCCGGCAGGCGGGGCCCCGCCGCCCCCGCCAGCCGGGTCGCCGCCGCCGCCGCCGCAGGGCTGATCCTTCGAGCCGCGTCGCGGCGGAGCCCGGAGCTCGGCTGCGATGCGCGCCCGGGTTCGGCCGAAAAGAGGGTGGAGTGCCTCGGACTTGCATGCACCGAAGGCGCTCGTCCCGCGCGGGCAAGCATTGCCGTCTTGCCTGCGGCTCGTCAACGCGGGGAGCTGAGCCGCCGTCGTGATCGCACTTGCGGGCGCGTGCACAATGCCCGAATGCCAGGAGTGCTATGGCTTCCCTTGTCGGCCTAAGAGGCCATGGGCGCCCGTGGACGACGCGGCTTTGCCCTCCTACGGCTTTTGTGTAGGATCGCCGCGAGCTCCGCCTTCAACCCCCGAGAGAAGCCTCCCGGGAATGCCAGAGAGGCCACGATGACCGAAGCACCCGCGCTCATGGCAGGCAAGAGCGGCCTCATCCTGGGAGTGGCAAGCGAGCGTTCCCTGGCGTGGGGCATTGCCAAGACGCTCGCGTCCCATGGGGCCAAGCTTGCCATCACCTATCAGATCCCGCAGCTCGAGCGGCGCGTGCGGCCGCTTGCGGAGTCCGTAGGCGCCCCGCTCGTGCTGCCCTGCGATGTGTCGGATGCGGGAAGCCTCGACGTCGTCTTCGCCGCCATGGAGAAGGAGTGGGGCTCGATCGACTTCGTCGTGCATGCGATCGCCTTTTCCGACCGCAACGAGCTCACCGGAAAATACGTCGACACCAGCCGGGACAACTTCATCCAGACCATGCTCGTCTCGTGCTACTCTTTCACGGACCTCGCGCGTCGCGCCGCCAAACTGATGCCTCGCGGGGGCGGCTTGCTGACGCTGACTTACTACGGCGCCGAGAAGGTGATGCCTCATTACAATGTCATGGGGGTCGCCAAGGCGGCACTCGAGGCCAGCGTGCGCTACCTCGCGGCCGATCTGGGCAGCCAGCAGGTGCGCGTGAATGCGATCTCGGCGGGCCCGATCAAGACGCTTGCGTCCGCGGGTATCGGCGACTTCCGCTATATCCTGAAGTGGAACGAGCTCAACGCGCCGCTCAAGCGCAACATTACGATCGAGCAGGTGGGGGCTTCGGCGCTTTATCTCCTGAGCGATCTCGGGAGCGGAGTTACCGGCGAGGTCCATCACGTCGACGGCGGTTACCACGTGGTCGGCATGCTGGCCGTCGATGCCGCCACCGAGGTGAGGGAGATGCTGAAGACCTTCAAGGCCGGCCCCTGATCATGCCCGGCAACAGCTTCGGCCACGCCTTCCGATACACGAGCTGGGGCGAGAGCCACGGCCCGGCGATCGGCTGCGTCGTCGACGGGGCGCCGCCGAAAATTCCGCTCGTGGAGATCGACATCCAGCAGTGGCTCGACAAGCGCCGCCCCGGCCAGTCGCGCTTCACGAGCCAGCGGCGCGAGCCGGATCAGGTCAGGATCCTCTCAGGCACCTTCGAGGGTCTCACCACGGGCACGCCGATCTCGCTTCTCATCGAGAACGTCGACCAGCGCGCAAAGGACTACAGCGAGGTCAAGGACCTGTTCCGCCCCGGCCACGCCGACTTCACTTACCAAGCCAAGTACGGCATCCGGGACTATCGCGGCGGCGGACGGGCGTCCGCACGCGAGACCGCCTGTCGCGTGGCCGCGGGTGCCGTGGCGCGCAAGGTGCTCGGCCCGGGCGTGCTCATCCGCGGCGCCATGGTCCAGATGGGCCCGCACAAGATCGACCGCGAGCGCTGGAGCTGGCAAGCGGTCGCGGAGAACCCCTTCTTCTGCCCCGATGCAGGCGCCGCCAAGGCGTGGGAGGCCGAGCTCGATGCCGTGCGCAAGCGCGGCTCGTCGCTGGGCGCTGTGGTCGAGATCGTCGCCTCGGGCGTGCCGGCCGGCCTCGGCGAGCCGGTCTACGACAAGCTCGATGCCGACCTCGCGCGAGCGATGATGAGCATAAATGCGGTCAAGGCGGTCGAGATCGGCGACGGCTTCGCCGGTGCGGCCATCCCCGGCGAGGCGGCGCATGACGAGATGCGCATGGTGGACGGCAAGCCGAGCTTCTTGACCAATCGCGCCGGCGGCACGCTCGGCGGCATCTCGACGGGAGAGGACGTGGTGGTGCGCTTCGCCGTCAAGCCGACCAGCTCGCTCCTCATTCCGCAGCAGAGCGTCAACCAGCGCGGCGAGGAGGTCGAGGTCGTCACCAAGGGCCGCCACGATCCCTGCGTCGGCATCCGCGCGGTGCCGGTCGGCGAGGCGATGATGGCCATCGTGCTGGCCGACCACCTGCTGCGCCATCGCGCCCAGTGCGGCGGATGAAATATTCCCTTGCCCCTCGAGGGAGAGGGCAGGGCGAGGGCTG
>DATEQI010000525.1:0-10863 GCA_035272805.1 Alphaproteobacteria bacterium
CGTTTGGGCCGATGCGCTTCACCTTGCAGGCGACGTGGGACGGCTCATCGATCATCCGGCCGGCTGCGACGGTGCCGCCGCGGTTGCGATGCTCGTCTATGCGGCGGATGATGCGGCGAGCTGGCTCGATGCCGCGCGGGATCTCCTCGCCCAAGCCTCGAGCCGTGCCGCGGCGTCGGTCGTGAACGGCGTGCTGCTGGCGCGCCTCATCGGCCGCGAGGCGCTGGCCGTGCGCGAGGATTTCGCTTATCTCGCCAAGTCGCTGCGCGCGGCGATCGCGGGCCTGCCGCCGCGGCTGCCGCGCGTGTGGGCCACATGAGCGAATAGGAGAGGGAGGACGAGGTGAATCTCACGCCACGGGAAAAGGACAAGCTGCTGATCGCGATGGCCGCGATCGTCGCGCGCAAGCGCCTCGAGCGCGGGGTGAAGCTCAACTATCCGGAAGCGGTCGCCCTCATCAGCGACTTCGTCGTCGAGGGCGCGCGCGACGGGCGCAGCGTCGCGGAGCTGATGCGCGACGGCGCGGGGGTGATCGGGCGCGATCAGGTGATGGAAGGGATCGCTGAGATGGTGCACGAGGTCCAGGTCGAGGCGACCTTCCCCGACGGCACCAAGCTCGTCACCGTGCACCATCCGATCCGCTCCGGGAGGGCGCCATGATACCCGGCGAGGTGATCGCGAAGGCAGGCGAGCTGGTCCTCAACGAGGGCCGCGAGACGCTCACCCTCGAGGTCGCCAACCGCGGCGACCGCCCGATCCAGGTCGGCAGCCATTACCATTTCTACGAGACGAATTCAGCACTCGCCTTCGAGCGGGAGAAGACGCGCGGCATGCGCCTCGATATCCCGGCGGGGACGGCGGTGCGCTTCGAGCCGGGGCAGACGCGCAAGGTGACGCTCGTCCCTTACGCGGGCGCGCGCACCGTCTACGGCTTCAACGGCAAAGTGAACGCCAAGCTCTGAGGGGCTGACGCCAAAATGCATCCATCATTTGCAACGCACGACCCGCCACCCATCGTAATTCCCGCGCAAGCGGAAGAAGACAAGAAACCCCTCTCCCGCTTGCGGGAGAGGGAAGGGGCCCATCCCGAAGGGATGGGAAGGGTGAGGGAATGCCAGATGTCGGCGCCGTCCCTCACCCTCCCACGGCCTTACGGCTGCGGGCCCCTCCCTCTCCCGCAAGCGGGAGAGGGGCTGATCGCGATCGTCGCCTCCGCGAGGATATCTGTCTGCCGTAGCGCTTTCGCGGGGGTGACGAGGCGTCCAGACAAATCATTTCGCGTCTGTCTTTAAGGGGGACGGCGATGGCCCAGAGGATTTCGCGCGGCCGCTATGCCGACATGTTCGGCCCCACGGTGGGCGACAAGGTGCGCCTTGCCGACACCGAGCTCTTCATCGAGGTCGAGGAGGACCGCACGATCTACGGCGAGGAGGTCAAGTTCGGCGGCGGCAAGGTGATCCGCGACGGCATGGGCCAAAGCCAGGTCGGCCGCCAGGAGGGTGCCGTCGACACGGTCATCACCAACGCCCTCATCCTCGATCATTGGGGCATCGTGAAGGCGGACGTCGGCATCAAGGAGGGGCGCATCTTCGCGATCGGCAAGGCCGGCAATCCCGACGTGCAGCCGGGGGTCGACATCACCATCGGGCCCGGCACCGAGGCGATCGCGGGCGAGGGCATGATCCTGACCGCAGGCGGGATCGATGCGCACGTCCATTTCATTTGCCCGCAGCTGATCGAGGAGTCGCTCTATAGCGGCATCACGACGATGATGGGGGGCGGCACGGGTCCCGCCACGGGGACCAAGGCCACGACCTGCACGCCCGGCCCCTGGCACATCGGGCGCATGCTGCAGGCGGCCGAGGGCTTCGCCATGAACCTCGGCTTCTACGGCAAGGGCAATGCCACCTTGCCGCACGGCCTCGTCGAGCAGATCGAGGCGGGCGCCTGCGGGCTCAAGCTCCACGAGGACTGGGGTACCACGCCCGCCGCGATCAATACCTGTCTTGCCGTCGCCGACGCCATGGACGTGCAAGTGCTGATCCATACCGACACGCTCAACGAGTCGGGCTTCGTCGAGGACTCGATCGCCGCCTTCAAGGGCCGCACCATCCACGCCCTCCATACCGAGGGTGCCGGCGGCGGGCACGCGCCCGACATCATCCGCGTCTGCGGAGAGGCGAACGTGCTGCCCTCCTCGACCAACCCGACGCGGCCCTACACGGTCAACACGCTCGACGAGCATCTCGACATGCTCATGGTCTGCCACCACCTCGATGCCAAGATCGCCGAGGACGTGGCGTTTGCCGAGAGCCGCATCCGCCGCGAGACGATCGCGGCCGAGGATATTCTCCACGACTTGGGCGCCTTCTCGATGCTTTCCTCCGACAGCCAGGCCATGGGGCGGGTCGGCGAGGTCGTCATCCGCACCTGGCAGACGGCGGACAAGATGAGGCGCCAGCGCGGGCGGCTCCCCGAGGAGACCGGCGACAACGACAATTTCCGCTGCAAGCGCTACGTCGCGAAATACACCATCAACCCGGCCATCGCCCAGGGCATCTCGCGCTACGTGGGCTCGGTCGAGGTCGGCAAGCTCGCCGATCTGGTGCTGTGGTCGCCCGCCTTCTTCGGCGTGAAGCCGGACCTCGTGCTCAAATGCGGCTCGATCGCGGCCGCGCCCATGGGCGATCCCAACGCCTCGATCCCCACGCCGCAGCCGGTCCATTACCGGCCGATGTTCGCGGGCTTCGGGCGCAATCTCGCGGAAAGCTCGGTGCTTTTCGTCTCCCTCGCCGCCCACTCGGCCGACCTCGGCGACACGCTCGGCCTCGCCCGCTCCACTTTCGCCGTCGAGAACTGCCGCGGCGGCATCTCGAAGGCGAGCATGGTGCACAACAACCGCACACCCAAGATGGAGGTCGACCCCGAGACCTACGAGGTGCGCGCCGATGGCGAGCTCCTGACGTGCGAGCCGGCCAAGGTGCTGCCCATGGCCCAGCGCTACTTTCTTTTCTGATGGAAAGTGTCAACGAAATCCTGCCGGCGGGGCACTGGCCGGCGGCGGAGGAGCGGGACGCCGTGACGCTCGCCTACGACGCGCGCCACCGGCGCCGCCTGCGCATGCGCGGCGAGCGCGGCTCGGAGTTCCTCCTCGATCTGCCGCAGGCGGTGATGATGCGCGAGGGCGACGGGCTCAAGCTTTCGAGCGGCGGCTATGTCCGCGTGCGCGCGGCCGCGGAGGCGCTCCTCGAGGTGACGGCCGCCTCGCCCGCGGAGCTCGCCCGGCTCGCCTGGCATCTCGGCAATCGCCATCTCGCGGCGGAGATCGGCAGAGAGCGCATCCTCATCCGGCGCGACCACGTCATCGCCGAGATGCTCTCTCGCTTGGGCGCGCGCGTGCGTGAGGTGTCGGCGCCGTTCAATCCGGAGAGCGGGGCTTATAGCGGCGCGGGGGAGCATCATCACCATGATCATCATCGCCACGAAGGCCCCCTCACCCCACCCTCTCCCCCCCCTGAAGGGGGAGAGGGGTGCGTATGATTTCGGGGGAGCGAATAACCCCTCTCCTCCTTCAGGAGGAGAGGGAGGGGCCCCCGCGGGCCAAAGGCCCGCTTCTTCTGCATCATGCATAAGAGGCGCGCTACGCGCGCCGGGCGTAGCGATGGGAAGGTGAGGAGGAATATGCCGCAGCTCGACCAATCCGCCCTCTACCGCCTCCTGGCGTGGCTCTCGCCGGCTTATCCCACGGGCGCCTTCAGCTACAGCCACGGCATCGAGTATGCGCTCGAGGCCGGCCTGGTGACGGGGCGCGAGAGCCTCGTCGCCTGGGTCGGGCACATCCTCGCCGAAGGTGCCGGTCGGGTCGATGCGCTGCTCTTCCGCGCCGCCTACGAGGCCGCCGACGATGCCGCGGCCCTCGATGGCGTGGCCGAGCTCGCAGCGGCATTTCGCGGCACGGCCGAGACCGCACTCGAGAGCGCCCAGCAGGGTGCCGCATTCCTCGCCGCGACGCGCGCCGCCTGGCCGGATGCGCGGCTCGAGGCATTTGCCGCGCGGCTCGGCGAGGGGGTCATAGCACTTCCCGTCGCGGTGGCGCTCGCCTGCGCGGGCCGAATCCCCCTCGAGCTGGCGCTTGCCGCCTACCTCCAGGCCTTCGGCGCCAACCTGATCTCGGCCGGCGTGCGCCTCATTCCCTTGGGGCAGAGTCAAGGCCAGCAAGCGCTCGCGGCCCTCGAGCCCGTCGTCGCGCGCGCGCTCGCTGCCGCATTCGCCACGCCGATCGAGGAGATCGGCTCCTCGGCACCCATGGTCGATTGGACATCCATGCGTCACGAGACCCAGTACTCGAGGCTGTTCCGCTCATGACCCGCTCCCCTCACGGACCCTTGCGCGTCGGCATCGGCGGCCCGGTCGGCTCCGGCAAGACGGCGCTTGTCGAGCGGCTGTGCAAGCACATGCGCGCGCGTTATCGCCTCGCCGTCGTCACCAACGACATCTACACCAAGGAGGACGCCCAGTTCCTCACGCGCGCCGGAGCGCTGCCGCCCGAGCGCATCATGGGCGTGGAGACGGGCGGCTGTCCGCACACGGCGATCCGCGAGGACGCCTCGATCAATCTCGCGGCCGTGGCCGAGCTCAGCGCGCGCTTTCCCACCCTCGACCTCGTCTTCATCGAATCGGGCGGCGACAATCTCGCCGCCACCTTCAGCCCCGAGCTCGCCGACCTCACCATCTACGTCATCGACGTGGCCGCGGGCGACAAGATCCCGCGCAAGGGCGGGCCCGGCATCACCCGCTCGGACCTTCTCGTCATCAACAAGATCGACTTGGCCCCTTTCGTCGGCGCCAGCCTCGAGGTGATGGAGCGCGATGCCCGCAAGATGCGCCAGGAGAGGCCCTTCGTCTTCACGAATCTCAAGGAAGGCCAGGGCGTTGCCGAGATCGCCCTATTCCTCGTCAAGGCCGGCGGGCTGGCCGAGACCGCGCTCGCCGAGAACGACAGCGGGGCGCTCCCGGCCTGAGCCGTAGCACTTCCCTTGCCGAATGCGCGAAGCTGGGCCATCCTCCCGCCTTCAGCTCAAGGGGGAAAGCGCATGTCGACCAACGAGGAGCTTCTGGAGCGTCGCAAGAATGCGGTGCCGCGCGGGCTCGCGAGCGCCACCGGCGTCTTCGCCGCGCGGGCCGAGAATGCCGAGGTGTGGGACGTCGAGGGCAAGCGCTACATCGACTTCGCGGGCGGCATCGGCGTGCTCAACGCGGGCCACCGCCATCCCAAGGTGATGGAGGCCGTGCGCCAACAGATCGAGCGCTACACCCATCCCTGCTTCCAGGTCACGCCCTACGAGCCTTATGTGGCGCTCGCCGAGAAGCTCAACCGGCTCGCGCCGTCCAAGGCTCCGAACAAGACGATCTTCCTGACGACCGGTGCGGAGGCGATCGAGAACGCGGTCAAGATCGCGCGCGCCGCCACCAAGCGGCCGGCGGTGATCTCCTTCGTGGGCGGCTTCCACGGCCGCACCATGATGACGTTGGCGCTCACCGGCAAGGTCGATCCCTACAAGAAGGGCTTCGGGCCGTTCCCGGGCGAGGTCTACCACGTGCCCTACCCGAACCGCTTCCACGGCGTCGAGCCCGAGGATTCGCTTCATGCGCTCGCTTTCCTCTTCAAGGCCGACGTAGAGCCGAGCCGCGTCGCGGCCATTCTGATCGAGCCCGTGCAGGGCGAGGGCGGCTTCTATATCGCCCCCTTCGACTTCCTGCGCTCGCTGAGACGGCTCTGCGACGAGCACGGCATCCTCTTGATCGCCGACGAGATCCAATGCGGCTTCGGACGCACCGGCAAGATGTTCGCGATCGAGCATGCGGGCGTCAAACCGGACCTTGTCGTTATGGCCAAGAGCCTCGCGGGCGGCATGCCGCTCTCCGCCGTGACCGGGCGCGCCGAGATCATGGACGCGGTCGATCCGGGCGGGCTCGGTGGCACCTACGCGGGCAACCCCGTCGCCTGTGCGGCGGGGCTCGCCGTGCTCGAGGTTTTCGAGGAGGAGAAGCTGCTCGAGCGCAGCACCAAGATCGGCGAGAGGATCGTGCGGCGCATGAGCGAGCTCGCCGCCTCCAACCGCTTCCCCTGCATCGGCGAGGTGCGCGGGCTCGGCGGCATGGTCGCGATCGAGCTCGTCGAGGACCGCACCACGAAGAAGCCCGCCGCAGCGCTCGCCAAGCGCTGGTCCGAGAGCAGCCTCAAGAACGGCCTCATCCTCCTCAACTGCGGCGTCTACGCCAATGTCGCGCGCGTGCTCGTGCCGCTCACCGCGAGCGACGCCATCGTCGAGGAGGGGCTCGGCATCCTCGAGCGCTCGCTCGAGGAGGCGATGGCGGCGTAGTTTAACCTCTCACTCGGGTCGCCTCGGTCAGCGTTATTGAGCTGCCCTAAGCTGACTAATCGGGGATGTCTGCGCGAAAGCGGCGGCGACCCGCTTCTTCGAGGCCAGGACCGCGTCGGCATCTCACATGGAGCTCGGGAACGCCCCGCGATCCGTCTCGCCGACGACGGAAGGTATGCGGCCGTCGCTCCAATCCGCCTTGGCGCGCTCGATGCGCTCCGCAGTGCTGACGACAACGGTCGACCACATGTGCTTGCGGTCGAGCCGCTCGCCGCCCAGGAGCAGAAGCCGGGCGGGAGAATGCGCCGCGAGCACGGCCGCCTTGCCCTGCTTCAGGATGACGAGGCGTTCGGAGTCGAGCCGCTCTCCGCCCAGCGCGACTTCGCCGGACACGACATAGAGGGAGCGCTCCTTGTGCTCCGTGGCCGCGAGCGCGAGCCGCGCGCCGGTCGCGAGCTCGGCATGGACGCAGAGCGTGTCCGAGAGGGTGCCGACGGGCGAACGCACACCGTCGAAGCTCCCGGCGATGACGCGCAGCTTCTTGCCTGCTTCCTCCAGGACGGGCAGTGCAGTCGCCGGATAGTGAGCGAAATGCGGCGCATCCTCCTCATGCGCGCGCGGCAGGGCGAGCCAGAGCTGCGCGCCGTGGAGACGCGATTCCTGCTGCCGCGCCTCGGGCGGCGTGCGCTCGGAATGGGCCACGCCGCGCCCACACACCATCCAGTTCGCGCCGCCGGGCGTCAGCGGCGCCGCGTTGCCCATGCTGTCGCGATGCAGCAGGCTGCCCTCGAAAAGATAGGTCAGGGTCGCCATGCCGACATGCGGATGCGGGCCGGCGTCGAGGCCCTGACCGACGCCGAAGGTCACGGGACCGAAATGATCGAACAGCACGAAGGGCCCGACCGTGGGCGCATTGGCCAGCATGCGCCGCAGCTTGAAGCCTTTGACGCGCTCGAAGATCCGCGGCTCGATCACCTGCTCGATGGCCTCGGACGCGGCGGAACCGCTCTGCCCGGATACACTCGTCATCGGTGTTATTCCCTCGCTTGGACAGTCCCAACAGATATCTTATCAAACACTTTCCAGATAAGGGAGGGGCCGCGGGCCTTGGGAGGGCAAGGGATTTTGTCCCGCCTGCTCAATACGACTTCGGCAATCCCAGCACGCGCTCCGCGATGTAGTTGAGGATCATGTGCACGCTCACGGGGGCGATGCGCGTGATCCAGGCTTCGCGCAGGTAGCGCTCGACGTGATACTCCTCGGCGTAGCCCATGCCGCCCAAGGTGAGCACCGCCGTCTCGCAGGCCTCGATCGCCGCCTCCGCAGCAAGATATTTGGCCGCGTTCGCTTCCGCGCCGCACTCCTTGCCCTGATCGTAGAGCTGGGCCGCCTTGAGCGTCATCAGGTTGGCCGCCTCGAGCGCCATCCAGGCCTTGGCGAGAGGATGCTGGATGCCCTGGTTCTTGCCGATCGGCCGGCCGAAGACCACGCGCTCGCGCGCATAGGCCGCGGCCTTCCTTAGTGCCGCGCGTCCGATGCCGACCGCCTCGGCGGCGACGAGCACGCGCTCGGGGTTCATGCCGTGGAGGATCGAGCGGAAGCCGTTGCCCTCCTCGCCGATGAGGTCGTCGGCCGGTACCGCCATCGCGTCGAAGAAGATCATGTTCGAATCGACCGCGTGCCGCCCCATCTTGGGGATGACGCGCACCTCGGCGCGGCTGCGGTCGAGATCGGTATAGAAGAGTGAGAGGCCGTCGGTCTTGCGCTTGACCGCCTCCACTGGCGTGGTGCGCGCGAGCAGCAGGATCTTGTTGGCGACCTGGGCGGTCGAGGTCCAGATCTTGGTGCCGCTCACGACATATTGGTTGCCGCGCCGCTCGGCCTTGGTCTTGAGCTTGGTGGTGTCGAGCCCGGCGTCGGGCTCGGTGACGCCGAAGCAGGCCTTGTCCTCGCCGCGGATCAAGGGCGGCAGCATGCGGCGCTTCTGCGCGTCGCTGCCGAAGACGACGACGGGCTCGAGGCCGAAGATGTTCATGTGGATCGAGGAGGCACCCGTCATCGCGGCCCCCGATTCCGCCACCGCCTGCATCATGATCGCCGCCTCGGTGATGCCGAGCCCGCTGCCGCCGTAGGCCTCGGGCATGGCGATGCCGAGCCAGCCGCCATCTGCGATCGCCTTATGGAACTCGCCGGGGAACTTGTGCGCGCGCTCGCAGGCGAGCCAATAGGCGTCGCCGAAGCTCTCGCAGAGCTTGAGGATCGTCTCGCGGATCTGCTCCTGCTGGGGACTCAACGAGAAATCCACGGTGCCGCTCCACAATCGCGTCCGCGGCCAGCATCGCAGAGCCGCCGCACTTCTTTCAATGGAAACTTGCAACGTGCGGGACAGCGCGATGAGCGCGTGGGTGCCGTATTCGCGTCGAGCCCGCCTCAGTTCGCCGCAAGTGCGGCACAACTTCCGGTCTTGTTGCCCTCGGCAAGGGCCTTGGCGAGCAACTCGCCAAGGAGCGTGTAGCCCTGCCGGTTGAGATGGCGCCAATCGCGCGGACCATGCAGCTTCTCCTCGGCGGTTGCCGCCCGTATGGCGCCGCGCGTGTCGAGGAACCCGACTCCCTGGCGCGCCGCCTCGGCCTGGATCATGCGGCAAATCTCGTCGCTTCGCACAGGCACCCGCCAGGCGTCATAGACGTGCTCGAGTCCGTCGCGCTCTCTTTCATGGGCGACGACCTTGACCTTTTCGGACGCCAAGTCGTAGGCGCTGAGCGGCGAGGGAATGTACACCACCGTCAGCGGCACGCCGGGAAAGTAGCCGCGGAGGAATGCAAGACTCGCGCGGAAGACCGCGATGCTGATCGCCGTCTGCTCCGGCGCGAGTGACAAGTCGGGATCCAGGAGGCCGTCGGGCAGCGGCACGATCCGGCCGCCGATGCGCGCGGCGGTGACCGTGCCCGCCGGCACCGTGGGATAGGGGAGGGGCGGCGGATTGCTCCCCATCAGCTCATGCCAATCGTAGCGCAGGAGGTCGAGGGCGAAGACCAAGAGGGTGAACCTTCGCCAGGGACGCCAGTCGTGTCGAATCCGCTCGGCGTGCGCCGTTGCCTGCTCTTGCACATAGGCGGCGACGTCGCGGTCGGAGGGGTGGCCTTGCGTCCGGGCAAGGAGCTCGCGGGTCTCGTAAATGTTGTTGCCGAGGTTGGTGCCCTCGTAGAAATAGGCGAAGATCTGCTTCGGCGGGTCGAGGTGGAAGGTGGTGTCGTCGTTGATGCTCTCGAAGGCCTCGACCGGCAGGACGACGAGATTCTCGAGCTGGCCGGTGCCGCCCTTGCCGAAGGTGATCACGTCCCGTCCGGTGATGCGGTGAAGCACGTGGGTCGCCTGGAAGTCGGGATTGCCGCGATTGCCGACCTCGTACAGCCAGTCGCCGACGCCCTCGGCGTAGGAGTCGCCGAAGACCGCGATGTAGTCGTGGGGGATCGGCCCGGCCTTAGAGCTCTGCCCGAAGATCATCGCCCGTCCGAGGAATTTGTTGAGCCTGAGCGGGACATGGTCGATGAAGTGGTGAAGCACGCCAAAGTCGAGCACGAGATAGCTCAGCAGCAAGGACGCCAGCACCAATCCGGCATTAATGAAGCGTTCGCGCATATTTGCCGCACTCCGACGACTGAGTGACCCGCTCGCGTTATTTCCAGCCGACGCGCGAGCTTGACCGAGGACGGGTTGCCCGCCTCCTAATTCACGAATCTCCGCCACACATGGCCGAAGGCCTCGATCGCGCGATCGACCTCGGCGTCGCCGATATGGCGGTGGGTGACGAGGCGGAGGCGGTGGCGGCGCGCCGGGCTGGCGAGCACTTGTTGCTCGGCCAGCGCTTGCGCCCACTCGGCCGCACTGCGGCGGCTCGCGGCCACCTCGACCATGACGATGTTGGTCTCGACCTCGCTTGCCGTGACGAGGCTCGGGTCGATGGCATCGAGCCCTTGGGCCAGGCGCTTGGCCCGCGCGTGGTCCTCCGCCAAGCGCTCGACCATCTCCTCGAGCGCCACGATGCCCGCCGCCGCTACGACGCCTGCCTGGCGCAGATTGCCGCCGACCATGCGGCGGAAGGCGCGGCTGCGCTGGATGAAGGCCGCCGAGCCGCAGAGGAGCGAGCCGACCGGCGCCGAGAGGCCCTTGGAGATGCAGAAGCACACGCTATCGCCGTGCGCGGCGATGCGTTCGGCGCCCACGCCGAGTGCCACCGCCGCGTTGAAGAGGCGCGCGCCGTCGATATGCACGGGAACGCCCTCCCGGTGCGCGATGCGGGCGACCGCTTCCATGTGCGCAAGCGGCAACACCGCACCAGCCGCCGCATTGTGCGTCGTCTCGAGCGTGACGAGCGCCGTCGCGAGACGGTTTGGCGTGAAGCCGGAGCTGATCGCCTCCTCGAGTGCCGCCAAGTCGAGCGCCCCTCGCTCGGCGGGGAGTGCCCGATGGAAGAGGC
>DATEQI010000526.1:0-2459 GCA_035272805.1 Alphaproteobacteria bacterium
TCGGCGTCCTCCGGCGCGCCCGCGAGAATAAGGAGACGTGTTTCCGCGATAGACTCGACCCGGCGGGGGATCATCGCGGCGCCCGGTCGCCAGGGCCTCGAGACACAGTCGGCCGCGCCCAGGTCTCGGCAAGCCGCCCGCGCCGCACCTGCACGCAATCACAAGTCGTCATATGCCCAGTCTGCCCATGCAATCTTCCGCCGGCCCGCCCGCCGATGATTATTGCATTAATATTAGGATAAGCGGATTTTCACCTGAAGCAATAGTCTGCAATTAATCAACACAAATGATCGCGAGTGTACCGGGTTACTACCATATATTGAGTTATAATAAGAAAAGCCTCTAAGGGTTGCGGTGTGCCCGCCTGGGGGCGCTCGCGGGCGCTTGACCCCGCGCCCGTCGCCGAGCGCGCGGCAGCGCCCTCGCTTTTGCCGGGCGGCAAACGCGGCGGCGCGGGCCGGCCGAAAGCGGACGCGTGGTGACTGGGCGTGCGCCGCCCGAGATGCTCAGCCCATCACCGACGTGGAGATAGGCTCGATCTCGCAAATGAGGCGGACCTCTCCGGGCTGACGATAGGGGTATTTGTCCTGCCCGAGATATTTCTTCGCGAGCGCGTCGATGTGCGCGTCGGCCCCTTGCTCGGTGACGCGCTTGACGCGGCCGCGGACCTGGATGTGGCGGTAGGGGTTGTCGGGATCGAGGATCGCAAGCGCCACGCGCGCGCCCTCCTGCATGTTGCGCGCCTTGACCCGGCCCTTCGCCGTGTTCACGCGGATCGCGCCACCCTTGTAATCGACCCAGACCGGGGTCACCTGCGGCGAGCCGTCGGGCATCACGGTTGCCAGGCTGGCAAAGGCTTTCTTCTTCTCCAGAAGATCGAGATATTTTTCGGGGATCGCTGCCATCGTCGTGTACTCCTTGCGGTTGGCCCACATCCGGCATTCCCCGGATAAGGGGAAGAGGCACTACCTGGACCCAGGCTAACGCGGGCCCGCCGGCGTGACAACCGGCGAGATCCCTCGCGGCAGGGATGAGCGGCCTATCCGGGATCCGGGACCGCGTGCCCCCTTTGGCAGCCGCAAAGCCATTGGACTGGGCGCCGCCGCGCGCTATATGACGCGGATGGAGACGCTCTTTTCCTATCTCGTCGGCATTGCCATGGCAGCCGTGCTCGCGGTGCTGCTGGTGGGCGTCGCCTCGATGTTCCGCGGCGGGGAGTTCAACCGCAAATATGCGAACAAGCTCATGCGCCTGCGCGTGCTCCTGCAGGCCCTCGCACTGCTGCTCTTCGCCATCTTCATGCTGTTCTTCCGCCACCAGAGTTGAAGGCACTCTGCCATGGTGAGACTGACCCGGATCTATACGCGCGGCGGCGACAAGGGCGAGACCTCGCTCGGCGACGGCACGCGCGTGCCGAAGCACGCCCTCCGGGTCGCCGCCTTCGGCACGGTCGACGAGGCCAATAGCGTCATCGGCATTGCGCGCCTCGATACCACGGGCGAGGCGGATGCCATGCTCGCCCGCATCCAGAACGACCTCTTCGATCTCGGCGCCGATCTGTGCCGGCCCGAGGGTGGTGCGGGCGACGACAAGGCCTTGCGCATCGTGGCGGCACAGGTCGAGCGTCTCGAGCGCGAGATCGACGCGCTCAACTCGGGCCTCAAGCCGCTCGACTCCTTCATCCTGCCGGGAGGCACGCCGGCGGCGAGCCATCTCCATCTCGCGCGCACGGTCGTGCGCCGCGCCGAGCGGCTCGTGGCCGAGCTCGCCGCGGCCGAGCCCGTCAACCCCGCAGCACTCCGCTACTTGAACCGCCTCTCCGACCACCTCTTCGTGCTCGCCCGCCATCTCAACGAGCGCGGCGCCAAGGACGTGCTGTGGGTTCCGGGCGGCAGCCGCTGAACCGCGGTGCCGCCGCGGGCGCCTGCTTGACTTCGACCTGCGCCGCAACCTAGTGTGCAGGTGCGAAATGACCGATTTCCCGTGGATTTCCGCCGCTTTGAGCGGCAGTCGCTTGCTTGACAGGCAATCCCCGGTCCCCTAAACAAGCGAGCCCCGGTCCTTTGCCGAGCCGACTTGCGGGCATGCGCGTTGGGATGAAGGCAGCACGATGAAGGTATTGGTCCCGGTCAAGCGCGTCGTCGACTTCAACGTCAAGGTCCGGGTCAAGGCCGACCGCTCGGGTGTGGAGACGGCCAACGTCAAGATGTCGATGAACCCCTTCGACGAGATCGGCGTCGAGGAGGCCATGCGCCTCAAGGAGGCCGGCAAGGCGAGCGAGGTCGTCGCCGTCTCGATCGGCCCCGCAGCCTGCCAGGAGACCATCCGCACCGCCCTCGCCATGGGGGCCGACCGCGGCATCCACGTCGAGACGGAGGCGGAGATCCAGCCGCTCGCGGTGGCGAAGCTGCTCAAGGCGGTGGCGGAGAAGGAGGCTCCCGGCCTCATCATCCTCGGCA
>DATEQI010000527.1:0-4429 GCA_035272805.1 Alphaproteobacteria bacterium
CTCCTGGTCGGCGTCTATGTCATGCCCGCGATCCACGTCTCGGTGAAGGGGGTCTTCACCAATACGGCACCCGTCGACGCCTATCGCGGCGCCGGGCGGCCGGAGGCCGCCTACGTCATCGAGCGCATGGTCGACCACGCCGCGCGCAAGCTCGGTATCCCGCCCGACGAGCTGCGCCGGCGCAACTTCATCGCACCGGCCAAGATGCCTTACGCGACGACGCTCGGCCTCACCTACGACAGCGGCGATTTCGCGCGCAACATGGAGGATGCGCTCAAGCTCGCGGATGCGGCCGGCTTTCCGGCGCGCAAGGCGGCGGCGCTCAAGGCGGGCAAACGGCGCGGGCTCGGCTTCTCGACCTATATCGAGCAGTGCGGCGGCGGGCCGAACGAGGCGGCGGAGGTGCGCTTCGATCCGAGCGGCTCGCTAACACTCCTCATCGGCACGCAGGCCTCGGGCCAGGGCCATCAGACGGCCTACGCCCAGATTCTCGCCGAGGTTTTGGGCGTGCCCTTCGAGGAGATCAGGGTCGTGCAAGGCGACAGCGATCAGGTGGCGTTCGGGCGCGGCACGGGCGGCTCGCGCTCGCTTCCCGTGGGCGGGGCCGCCGTCGATCTCGCGGCAAAGCGCGTCATCGAGCGCGGCAAGCCCATCGCGGCACACCTCCTCGAGGCCTCGGCCGCCGACATCGAGTTCAGAGACGGGCGTTATCGCATCGCGGGCACCGACCGCAGCGTCGCCATCGCGCAAGTGGCGGAGGCAGCCTTCGATCCGCTGCGCCTGCCGCCCGAGATCGAGCCGGGCTTCGGCGCCACCGCGCACTTCACCCCGCCCGCCTCGACCTTCCCCAACGGCTGTCATCTCTGCGAGCTCGAGGTCGACCCCGAGACCGGCACGGCGCGCATCCTGCGCTATCTCGTGGTGGACGACGTGGGCGTGGTGCTGAACCCCTTGCTCCTCGACGGCCAGATCCACGGCGGCGTGGTGCAGGGCATCGGCCAGGCGCTCCTCGAAGCTTGCGTCTACGATGCCGAAAGCGGCCAGCTCGTGACCGGCTCGCTGATGGACTACTGCATGCCGCGCGCCGACGACGTGCCGGCGATCGAGAGCCGCTACAACATCGTCCCCTGCGCGAGCAATCCCTTGGGCGTCAAGGGTGCCGGCGAGGCCGGCGCCATCGGCGCACCCCCCGCCGTGATCAACGCGCTCGTCGACGCGCTCGCCGAGTACGGCATCGAGCACATCGACATGCCGGCAACGCCGGAGCGCATCTGGAAGGCGATCAACGAGTCGGGTGGCACCTGAGGCCGGCCCCTCTCGTCGCGGGCCCCGCTTTCGCCCGCCTCGAGGAGGAGCGGCACCAGCGGAACATTTCGCGTCCGTCGAGGCCCGCCCAAGGCCCGAGCGGGATCACCGCATTTCCACCATTTTCCTCGACTTAGGTCGCATTCGGTGGTCGAATCGGGGTCCGGTAGCGACGGACCGCAAGAGAGCGCCCGTGCGAGTGCCGAGGCGATCGGTCCTATGCCATTTCGCCGCCAGCTGGTATAGTCTATCGGCTTCAACGATATCAATGATCGGGCGTCTTGAACGTCCGCGAACTAGGGAGGTGTTGCGATGACTGGCTCGAAAATCAGCCGCCGTAGGTTCATGGCCAAGACGGCGCTCGCCACGACGGCCCTCGTGGCCGCGCCCTACATGCGCACGAGCTATGCCGCGGGCAAGCTCGCCTTGGGCTGCTGGGACCACTGGGTCCCGGGCGCCAACGACACCTTGACGGCGATCGTCAACGAGTGGGGCGCCAAGAACAAGGTCGATTGCCACATCGACTATATCACCTCGGTCGGCGACAAGGACCTCTTGACCGCGAGTGCCGAGGCGCAGGCCGGCACCGGCCACGACATCATGCAGCACCGCGCCTGGCAGATCACCGTCCACCGCGCCAGGCTCGAGCCGATGGACGACGTGCTCTCGACCCTCATCAAGGAGCACGGGCCGATCGCCAACACCAGCGAGTACCTCGCCAAGCATGATGGGCACTGGATGGGCGTCCCCACCGTCGTGGGCAGCCAGGTCAAGCCCACCTGCTCGCGCCTCGACCTCTACATGAAATATTGCAACCTCGATCTGCGAAAGATGTTTCCAGGCCCCGGAGAGCCGCGCGACAAGGCGCTGATCGAGACCTGGAACTGGGACCTCTACCTCAAGACGGCCGAACAGCTCTTCAAGGGCGGCTATCCGGTCGGCTTGCCCATGGGCCAGACCAGCGATGCGATCGACTGGGTCGGCGCGCTCTTCCGTGGCTACGGCTCCGTCTTCATCGACGAGAAGGACAAGATCACGGTCGATTCGGCGGAGACGCGGACGGCGCTCGAATACGCGGCGAAGCTGATGGCGCTCAATCCGCCCGACGTCTATGCATGGGACGACGCCGGCAACAACCGCTGGCTCATCTCGGGCAAGGGCTCGAGCATCATGAACCCGCCGAGCGCCTGGGCGGTCGCCGTGCGCGACAACCGGCCCGTGGGCGAGCAGTGCTGGACCCACGACATGCCGCGCGGGCCCAAGGGGCGCTTCGCTCCCCATCTGCCGTTCTTCTACGGCGTGTGGAAGTTCGGCTCCAACAAGACGGCGGCCAAGGATCTCGTCCACCATATGGTGGACAAGCCCCAGGCCGCGCGACTCGTCGCCGCCTCGAAGGGCTACGACCTGCCGTCGTTCAAGAGCTTTTACGACTTCGACACCTGGAAGACCGTCGAGCCGCCCGTGGGCACGGTCTACAACTACCCGCCGCGCGACGACGAGGAATACAGCATGGCGGGCTACCCGGCGCGACCGGACGTGGCGTCGCAAATCTACAACCAGTCGATCCAGACCGTCATGATTGCGAAGGTCGCCCAAGGCAAGGAGAAGATCGACGACGTGATCAAGTGGGCGGCGAAGGAGCTCGAAGGCTATCTCCGCACCTGAGGCCGGCGTGCGGGATTTGATGCGACCGGAAAGGCGGTGCGGCGGCGGGTGCAAGCAGTGCCGGCCTGCCGCACCTGCCCTCTTCCGCGTGGGGCGCCGCGCGAGGCGGGAGGGCGGGTGCCCGTGGTCTGAAGCGGGAGCGCAGTGACATGGCCGAGACGATTCATCGAGGCATAGCCACGCCGAGGGTCGCCGACAGCGCGCGCGCGAGGACGGCGCGGCCGGGCGGCCTCCAGCGTTTCATGCGCCGACGCACCACCACTGCGATTCTGTGGTGCACGCCGCTCCTCCTGCTCGTCCTCGGCCTCGTGGTCTTTCCCTTCCTCTACTCGATCTATCTTTCGTTGCTCAACAAGGCCCAGACCAAGTTCATCGGCCTCGGCAATTTCGCCTTCCTCTTCACCCGCGACACCTTCTGGATGGTGGTCGAGCAGTCGGCGATCTTTGCCGTCAGCGCGGTCTTCTTCAAGGCGCTCATCGGCATCATCACGGCACACCTCGTCAACAATCTGCCGGGAAAGGGCCAGCGCAAATGGCGCGGCATGCTGCTGGTTCCCTGGGTAATGCCGCTTTCGCTCTCGACCCTCACCTGGTGGTGGATGTTCGATCCCACCTACAGCGCCTTCAACTGGATCTTGGGCCATTTCGGCGGCCACATCGCCTGGCTCAGCGAGCCTTACTGGGCGCGCTTCTGCGCCATCCTGGTGAACGTCTGGTACGGCGCCCCCTTCTTCCTGATCATGTATTTGGCGGCGCTTAAGTCGGTGCCCGAGCAGCTCTATGAAGCCGCCTCCATCGACGGCGCCAATGCCTGGCAGCGCTTCGTCCACATCACGCTGCCGATGATGCGCAACATCATCGCGATCACGGTGCTGCTCTCCCTCATCGTCACCTTCGCGAACTACGACATCGTCCGCGTGCTGACCGCGGGGGGCCCACGCAACATGACGCACGTCTTCGCAACCTGGGCCTTCGAGCTCGGCATCCAGAGCGGCGATATCCCGCTCGGCTCGGCGATCTCGCTCTTCATGTTCCCCCTCCTCGGCATCTCCGCCTTCTTCATCCTGCGCGGCGTGCTGAGACGCTCGCGCGAAACCCTATGACCGCCGAAGCCGCCACGGCGGAAATCCCGCGCCTGAGCTTCCGCGGCTCGCTCTCGCGCAACCGGCGCTGGGCGCTCATCCTCTCCTATTTCTTCCTGATCCTGTTCGCGATCTTCTTCCTGGTCCCGCCCTATTACGCCCTCGTCACCGCGACCAAGGACAGCGCGCAGATCTCCAACCAGAGCACCGACCCCTGGCTGCCGGCGCTGCCGCCGACCTCTGAGAACATCTCCACCCTGCTGGGCGCCACCGATTTCCCCATCTATTTCATGAATACGGCAATCGTCACGCTGTGCACGGTGGCGATCACGATGCTGATCAGCGTGCCCGCCGCCTTCTCGCTGGGGCGCATGAAG
>DATEQI010000528.1:0-7973 GCA_035272805.1 Alphaproteobacteria bacterium
TGCTCTCCATGAGCCTCTTGGAGGTGAAGCGCTTCAAGAGATAGTCGTAATCGACGTCCCACACGCGCGCCCAATGCTTCCAGGCGCCGGTCGCGAGCCCGTAGTAGGCGGGGAGCGAGTCGGGCAGCGGGCCGAGGTCGGTGGCCCCCTGGACGTTGTCGTGGCCGCGCAAAATGTTGGCGCCCCCGCCCGAGACGCCGATGTTGCCGAGGGCGAGCTGCAGCACGCAATAGGCGCGGATGTTGTTGTTGGCGCTGTGGTGCTGGGTGCCGCCCATGCACCAGGTGAGCGAGCCGGGCCGATTGGTGGCCAGGATGCGCGCCACGCGCTTGAGCTGCGCCTCGGGCACGCCGGTGACGCGCTCGACCTCCTTCGGGTCCCACTTCTTGACCTCGGGACGGACCTGGTCGAAGCCCCACACGCGTTGGCGCAGATACTCCTTGTCCTCCCAGCCGTTCTCGAGCACGTGCCAGAGGATGCCCCAGATGAGCGCCACGTCGGTGCCGGGGCGGAAGCGCACGTATTCATCGGCATGCGCCGCCGTGCGCGTGAAGCGCGGGTCGCACACGATGAGGGGGGCGCCCTGCTCCTTGGCCTTGAGGATGTGCAGCACGCCGACCGGGTGCGCCTCGGCCGGGTTCGAGCCGATGAAGATCAGGCTGCGCGCCTTTTGCATGTCGTTGAGGCTATTGGTCATCGCGCCGTAGCCCCAGGTGTTGGCGACGCCCGCGACCGTGGTCGAATGGCAGATGCGCGCCTGGTTGTCGGTGTTGTTGGTGCCCCAGAAGGCGGCAAACTTGCGGTAGAGATACGCACCCTCGTTGGAGTGCTTGGAGCCGCCCATCCAGTAGACCGCATCGGGCCCGTTCTTCTCGCGGATCTCGAGGAGCTTGTCGCCGACCTCCTTGATCGCGGTGTCCCAGTCGATGCGCGTCCACTTGCCATTGACGAGCTTCATCGGATAGCGCAGGCGGCGCTCGCTGTGCGCGTGCTCGCGGATCGAGGCACCCTTGGCGCAATGGGCGCCCAGATTGAACGGGCTGTCGTAGCCCGGCTCCTGGCGCGTCCACACACCGTTCTCGACGGTGGCGATGACCGTGCAGCCGACCGAGCAGTGCGTGCACACCGACTTGACCGACTTCACGTCCTTGGCGAGCGCGGCGACGGGTGCCGCCTCGGCGCGGCGCACCAGACCGAGCGGCAGTGCGCTCGCGGCGGCAAGCCCGCCGGCGGCCAAGCCCGAGCGCTTGAGGAATGCGCGGCGGTCGAGCGTGGGAGTGGCGAGCGCGCGGAACGCACTCGACAAGTGCTGCGGGCGCACGGCCCCGGTCGCCTTTTTCGTGAGCATGGGCCTTTCCTCCTCTTCCTTCGCGTGCCTTCGGCCTTGTTCCGTCGGCCTCAGAAGCGGGCAAGCGCGTAGTATTTCTTGACGTGCTCGCTCTCGCGGTAGCCGCGGGAATGATCCTCGGGTTTCGCCGCCTCCACCTTGGCCTCGGCGCGCGCAATGCCGGCCGCGGCGACACCCGCGGCGCCCGCGCCGAGCCCCGCCAGTTTGAGGAAGTCCCGTCGCTTCGAGGACTTGAGCTTGTGATCCTTCATCGCACACTCCACCTCGCTCGTGTCGGCTCGGAACGATGATTGCCGCGGAGGCCCGAGCCCGCCCCCCGCTATGCCGCCATGGCGAACGCCTGGCGCTCGATCTCCATGAAATGGCGGCCGATCTTGCCGACCGGCCGGTAGAACCGCGCCGCCTCCGCCGCCTCCAAATCCGCAAAGAACTGCTGCGCCCAGCTGCCGAGGTGACGGTCGAAGAAGGCGTGCTGCTCGGCGAGCGCGGCAGGCCCCTCGCCAAAGGCGCCGGTGATCAGCCCCGCCATCGCCTCGCACAGCGTCGCGATATGGTCCTCGGGCTCCTTGGTCTTTTGCTCCTGCCGGACGATGCCGAGGCGCGCCATGTCGCCGCGCAACTCGGCGAGCGGCTTCTCGAAGAGAAAGCCCGTCAGATAATAGGAGCCGTAGGGCGTGAGCTCGCCGCCGGCAAGGCCTATGAAGAGCGCGTGATACTCCTCCTCGAGCCTTTCGGCACTTGCGCACCGTGCGGCCGCGGCGAGCTCGTTGAGGGCAAGGCCGAGCACGCTCGCGTCGCCATCGAGGGCCGCCACCCTCATGATGAGCTCGGCACTCGGCGGCTCCGCGAGGAGACGCGCCAGCAGCGCATAAGCTTGCGCGCGGAGGGCGTCCTCCTCGGTGATCGCATAGGGGGCCTGATCCGTTGCTTGCAACGGCAGTATCCTCCCTTCTCCCCGTTCCGCCCTTTTCGGGCTTCTTATCGGCGGCCGGGCCGCCTTTTCGCATGCCACCACCAAAGGCAGCATGACTATGTGACCGGATTCTACCGCCCGAGTCAAGCACGCAGAGCGAAAATTTCCTGCCATTCCAATAACTTAAGAAATGGTGATGTATGTCTTTATGCGATATCTGTCTTTTTCTCTGCGATGTCGCTTTTGCGCGCGTCTTTCTCTGTTTTATCTAAGCCGCCTTGCTCCAGTTGCGTGGGGGGAGAGGCAGCATCGCGGCTCGCTCCGGATGCGCCTTCGGGCGAATCGGTGTCGGGCATGCCGCGCGCCCCAGCGCTTGGCGCTGCGGCGCGCGCGGCCTCCCCATCTGCGCTCTCTTCTGCCGGCGGCACCATGCCGCGGCCGACTTGGAAGAGCGTGCTGACCACTTCCGGCAGCTTGCCGATCAGCGAATAGTCCTCGTCGTAATCGTTCAGTCCGTCCAGATTGGCGAGCATCGGATTGCTCCGCCACAGCTTGCGCAGCGCCTCGCGACGCAGCCCCTCGGGCACGCCGGATGCAAGGTAGGGCTTGAAATCGCTGTCATAGGAGAGCGTTGCGACGGGCGGCAGCTT
The DNA here is from genome assembly GCA_035272805.1 of Alphaproteobacteria bacterium. Taxonomy (GTDB): domain Bacteria; phylum Pseudomonadota; class Alphaproteobacteria; order JACZXZ01; family JACZXZ01; genus DASPPM01. Next base: position 2,912 of record DATEQI010000528.1, read on the forward strand.
GGCTGTCTCGTCATTTGCCTCGGGGCCGCTCTCGTGGCACTCACCCGCCTGCGTCTCACTACTCGCCTTGTCGCTTCCGCCCGCGGCAGACGGGGGACCGGCAGGCGCCACCTCGGCTGCCTCTTCCCTCCTCTCGCGGGGGGAAGCCGGCAAGGGAGACGGCTCCGGCATTGCCTTGGGTCCGGTGGAAGACCGCTCCGCCTTCGCTGCCTCGGTCTTGCGGCGCGACCAGCGGCCGAGCCAGCCGTCCTTGCCGAAGGCGCTCACGGCTGGCTCCCTTTGGGCTTGCTCTCCTTGGGGCCACGGCCAAGCCGGGGAGCTCGGGCGCCCTTCTCCCGCCCGGCCGCTGCCTCGCTCCACTGCCGGCGCGCGCGTTTCTCGAAGCGCACCTCCTTGTGGTGCCGCGCCACAAAACCCTCGACCCAGGCGCGTACCGCGGAGGGCATGGCGACGCCCTCGACGATGTCGTCGCCGGCATCGAGGTACTCCTGCACCTCGTCGGCCGACACGGTGATGAGGAAAGGCTCGACCTCGGGTCCTTCACCCCCTTCGCCGGGGCGGAGGATGACATAGACGACCGGCTCGGCCGAGGTGAGATTGATGCGGTAAGCCTCGGTTTCCCTGGGGAAGAGCTCGAGGGGCAGCGTTGCCGCAAGATAGCGCCGCCACCCCGGCTCCTCGGCAAGCAGAGTCCACGCGCTGCTCTCGACGACGACAGGCCGGACCTCGACGGGCAGCCAGGCATGGGCCTGCCAGGGATGGCCGCTCTCGCGCCGCTCCACGATCACGGCGAGCCGCACACTTTCGGCGCCTGGCACGTAATTTCCTCACTTGGCTGCGCTCAGAGCCTGATCTAACAGCCATCCCGGCAAAAGGAAATCCTGCGCTGCAGCAAATCCCGCTCGGCCGGCCCTCCGGGCCGGCGCCGAGAACTCGCCTTTCGCCGGCACCCGTGCTATGCATGCACCCCTTTGGCGGCCCCAGGCCCCCGATTTGTGCGGATTTTCGGCAGGTTCCCGTCGGCCATGAAGCTGAGTGAGATCGCAAGAGCCCTTGATGCCCGCCTGGTCGGCGACGGCTCCATCGAGATCGATCGTCCGGTCAACCCGGTCGATGCGGAAAGCCCTCGGGACCTGGCACTCGCCATGGAACCGGAGACCATAGCCCTCCTCAAGGGCGGCCCGGCGCGTGCCGCCCTCATACGCGAGGAGAAGGAGCTGCCCGAGGACACCTTGAAGGGCTATATCGTGGTCGGCCGCTCGCGCTACGCCATGGCGCAGCTGCTCGAGCTCTTCCCCCGCCCGCCCCATTCGGAGCCTGGCATCCATCCGACCGCCGTGGTCGATCCCTATGCTCGGCTCGCCAACGACGTCCGCGTCGGTCCCTTCTGCTACATCGGTCCCGGTGCGGTGATCGGCGCGGGCACCATCATTCTTGCCCACGTCACCGTGGCGGCGGGTGCGCTCATCGCCCGCGGCTGCCTCCTCTATCCCGGCGTGCGCGTCGGCGAGCGGGTCGTCGTCGGCGAGCGCGTGATCCTCCACCACAATGCAAGCCTCGGCGCCGACGGCTTCAGCTTCGTCACCCCCGAGGAGGGCAACGTCGAGAGCGCCAAGGCCTTGGGCGAGATCCGCGCCAGCACCCAGGACCTGGTGCGGACCAATTCGATCGGCACCGTGGTCCTGGCCGACGACGTCGAGATCGGCGCCTGCGCCTGCATCGATCGCGGCACGGTGAGCGCCACCCGGGTCGGGCGCAATACCAAGATCGACGACCTGGTGATGATCGGACATAACTGTGTCATCGGCGAAAATTGTATGCTATGCGGTCAGGTGGGAATTGCGGGCAGCACCATCGTAGGCGACCGGGTGGTGCTGGGCGGCAAGGTGGGCGTCGCCGATCACCTGAGGATCGGCAGCGACTCGGTCATCGGCGGCGGCACCATGATCGGCATCAACGTCCGGCCGAAGTCGCTGCTCATGGGCTGGCCGCCGCAATCGCCGCGCGACACCTTCACCACGCTCTTGACCATCCGGCGCGCCAAACGGATCATGAGTGACGTGGAAGACTTGAAGCGCCGGGTGCGCGCGCTCGACGGCGGCGGCGGCACCGCGGGCGAGGCCGCGAAAGAGACCGCGGGCGAGGCCGCGAAAGAGCAAGACGAGGCCCAGCCTTGAGCGGCGGGCGTGGCGCACGAGCGCTTGACGAGGGAATCCTATATGGCAAGTTTTGAAGACGATGTCCTAGACATCATCGCGAAGCACGGGAACATCGATCGCGCCAAGCTCACGCGCGATGCCAATTTGGCCGACCTCGATATCCAGTCGCTCGACGTCGTCGAGATCATCTTCGCGCTCGAGGAGAAGTTCGACATCACGGTCCCGTACAATGCCAACGATCCGACGGGTGCCGCCACCGGCGTCTCGTTCAAGACGATCGGCGACGTGGTCGACGCCATCGCGAAGCTCGTGGCCGAGCGCGATGCCCTGAAGACCGCTTGAGCGGCATTCCTCGCATGAACAGAGTGGTGGTGACCGGACTCGGCGCCTTTGCAGCGCTCGGGAAGAACATCGCGGAATTCACCGCGGCCTTGCGCGCCGGCCGCAGCGCCATCGGTCCCCTGACCTTCATCCGCACCGACGGGCTCGTCGTCAAGATCGGCGCCGAGGTCGGCTCCTTCGACCCGAAGCAGTATTTCGACGAGTCGCGCTTGACACTGCTCGACCGCTTCACCCAGTTCGGCTTGATCGCGGCGCGCGAGGCGGTCGCCGACAGCGGGCTCGTCTTTCGCGACGGCCTCGCCGCGCGCACCGCCGTCATCATCGGCTCCGGCGTGGGCGGCCAGACCACCCTCGACGAGAACTATCACAAGATCTACGCCGAGGGCGCCAAGCGCGTGCATCCCTTCACCATCCCCAAGCTGATGCTCAACGCCCCCACCAGCCACATCAGCATGGAGCACGGCATCACCGGCCCCTCCTTCTCGGTGGCGAGCGCCTGCTCGTCCGCCAACCACGCCATCGGCCTCGCCTTCCACATGATCCGCTGCGGCTCGGTCGATGCGGCAGTGACGGGCGGCGCCGAAGCGACGGTGACCTACGGCACCATGAAGGGCTGGGACGCCTTGCGCGTGATGGCGCCGGACACCTGCCGGCCCTTCTGCAAGGACCGCAAGGGCATGGTGCTCGGCGAGGGTGCCGCGATCCTGGTGCTCGAGAACCTCGAGCGGGCCAAAGCGCGCGGGGCGCGCATTCACGGCGAGATCGTCGGCTTCGGCATGAGCTCGGATGCGGGCGACATCGTGCTGCCCGCCGCGAGCGGCGCTGCCGCAGCGATGCGAAACTGCATCGCCGATGCGGGGCTCCAGCCGGCGGATGTCGACTACATCAACGCCCACGGTACCGGGACGACCGCCAACGACGTGACCGAGACCAAGGCCATCCACATGATCTTCGGCGCACACGCCAAGAACCTCATGGTCTCCTCGACCAAGTCGATGCACGGCCATGCCCTTGGCGCCGCGGGTGCCATCGAGCTCGGCGCCACCTTGCTGGCGCTGCGCGACGGCTTCATTCCGCCGACCGCCAACTTCACCGAGGCCGATCCCCAATGCGACCTCGACTATGTGCCGAACGCGGCGCGCGAGGTACAGGCGGAGGTGGCGATCTCCAATTCATTCGCCTTCGGCGGCCATAACGCCGTGGTAGCGGCGCGACGCTATACGGGCGCATAGTGTTGCGGCTCCAACAGATGATTCCCAAACGCCAATGACGTCATTGCGAGCCGAAGGCGAAGCAATCCAGTTCCGGGCATGTGGTCCTGGGTTGCTTCGCCTGCCTCCGCCGAAGCGAAGCCGCTTCGGCTTCGCGCAGGCAGGTCGGCTCCGCCTCCTCGCAACGGCGGCTTGCGGAATCATGCAACGCCTTGCGCGCCTCGATTGGGCCTAGGCGGGCGCGAGGCGAGGCGCACGAGAGGGCGGCGATGACGGAGAAGGGCGTCGATTTCGACATCGACCAGATCAAGGCGATGATCCCGCATCGCTATCCCTTTCTCATGATCGACCGGGTGCTGAACTGCGTTGCCGACAAGGGCGGCATCGGCGTCAAGCAGGTGACCATCAACGAGCCCTACTTCCGCAACATGTCGGCGAGCGGGCTCGCCATGCCGGGCCTCTTGATCGTCGAGGCGATGGCGCAGACGGCCGCGGTGGGGGCCGTCCACACGCTCGGCGCGCACACGGCGGGAAAGCTCGTCCTGCTGATGGGATTGAAGGAAGTGCGCTTTCATCTGCCGGTGAGGCCGGGCGACACGCTCTTCCTCCACGTGGACAAGGAGCGCCAGTTCGGCCCCACCTCGCGGCTGCGCGGCCGGGCGAGGGTCGAGCGCACGCTCGTGGCGGAGGCCCTCCTCACCGCGGTGATCATCGATTCCGGCCACAATTTCAATGCAAGTGCGGCTTCTTGAGGAAGTCGTCGCGGTTGGCGGAGCCGATCTGCACGTCGAAAGTGTCGCCCTCGCGCATGAGGGTGAGGGGAACCTCGGTGCCGGCGGGTCCGAGCGCCCAAATCTTGCGATAGAAGTCGGCCAGGCCGTCGATACGGGAACCGGCGACGGCGACGACCCGGTCGCCCGGACGCAACTGCGCGCGATGCGCGGGCCCGTTGCGCGCGAGACTCACCACGGTCGGCCCCTCGTTCGTCTCCGTCGTGTACATGCCGAGCCATGGCCGCGGCGGACGATTGCTGCGGCCGAAGCGGAGGAGATCGTCGAAGATCGGCTCGAGGAGGTCGATCGGCACGATCATGTTGGCGTCGACCTGCTCGCCCGACTCCGCGACCCCTTGGACGAGGAGCGAGCCGATGCCGAGCAGCCTGCCGTCGCGCCCGATGAGGGCAGCCCCTCCCCATTGCGGATGCGCCGGCAACGTGAAGATCGCCTCGTCGAGCACGTATTCCCAATAGCCGGCGAATTCCCGCTTCGACGCGATGCGCGCCTGCAGCGCGTGGCGCTGTCCGCCGTGGCCGGCCATGATGACGAGATCGCCGACCGAGCATGACTTCGA
>DATEQI010000529.1:0-6239 GCA_035272805.1 Alphaproteobacteria bacterium
GCGCCTTCGGGAAATACGCCGGCCGCACGGCGAGCGGGCCCATGGGGTCGATCAGCCATTGCGGCACCCTCCGCAGCATGCCCGGAAGTGCGATCGGCACGGCGGTATCGGCGCTGATCAGCCCGGCGTTGCCGAAGGAGGCGCCGCCGGCCGGCGGCAACGGGTCCACCACCACGACCTTGAGACCGGCACGCCGCAGATAGAGGGCGCTCGACAGGCCGACAACGCCGGCACCGACAACGATGATCTTTTGCTCGATTGCGCTCATGCTGGTCCCCGCCCGCTACAAATTGACGATGAGGGTGCGCGGCAGCCGCGTGAGGCGCTCGGCGCCCGCCTGGGTCACCAGCACGGTCTCGCTGAACGAGGCGCCGGCGGCCGAGACATACATGTGGAAGACCATGCCCGGCTCGATGCGCCAGCGCGCGCCCGGGCAGAAGATGCGGGTGAAATCGCTCGTCCGCGGCGTCGCGTGGGAATAATAGCCGAGCGTGTAGCCGGTGATGTTGTCCACACTCTGCCTTAAGCCCGCCGACAAGATGCCGTCGCGCAGGATCGCATCGACTTCCTCTGCGACGGCACCGGGCTTGATTGCCGCGATCTGCGCGTCCTGAAGGGCGGCAAGCCGTTCGGCCGCGCGGGCGAACTCCGCCGGCGGTGCTCCCACCGTGACGCAGCGCATGACCCGCGCGCTGTAGCCGCCGACACGGGGGACGATCTCCAAATGCACGACCTCGCCCTCGGCCAAGGCCTCGTCGTCGAGGTGGCCATGAAGAAAATCCCAGCCGCGTGCACGCGAGATCGGCCCCGGCCGGTCCGGATCGGCGCCGAGGTCGACGAAGGCCGCCATCGCGGCCTTGGCCGCCGCGCGCTCCGAGCCGCCGCGCACGCATTCTGCGGCCGCGCGCCGCAACGCCTCATCGGCGATCCGGGCCGCCTTGCGGAGGAGGCCGACCTCCGCCGGCGATTTGATCAGCCGCAACTCGTCGGCGAGCGCGCCGAGATCGACGAAGCGCGCCCCGGGCAAGGCCGCCTTCATCGCCTCGAAGCGCGCGACCGACAAGCAATAGGAGCCGAGATTGACGCCGATCCGCGCTCTCGCCAGGCGCCGGGCGCCGAGGGCCTGAGCCAGCCCCTGCATGGGGTCTTCCCAATCCTTGAAGGTGACCACGTCCTCGAACCAAATGCGAGCGCGGCACGGGCCTGCGTCGAGCGCGCGGATGAAGAAGAAGGGCTCGCCCTCGAGCGGGATCGCGACAGAGCGCCAGCGGTTCTCCGAATTGCCGTAGCCGCTGAGCCACGCCATCGCCTCGAGCTCGTCGAAGAGGGCCAAGTCGACCTCGGCGGCGCGCAGGCGCGCGCGCAGGCGCGCGATCCGGCCGGCAAACTCGTCGGGCGTGAAATGGGGATGAGTTGCCATGGCGCTCGTCCCCCGCTAGCCACGGGCCGGCCGGCGCCGTCCGCGCAAGACGCTGTCCAGCAGCAGAATGACGGCGGTGACCCCGATCAGGAACGCGCTCACCGCAGCGATGATGGGCTCGATTTCCAAGTGCAGACTGTTCCAGATGCGCACGGGCAGCGTTTGCGTCGCCGCATTGGTCAGGAAAAGTGCCACGATCAGCTCGTCGAACGAGGCGAGAAAGGCGAACAACGCCGACGAGATGATCCCCGGTGCGGCCATCGGCACGACCACCCGCCACATCATGCGCGGCCAGCTGCTGCCGAGGCTCAAGGCCGCCCGCTCCAAGTTCAAGTCGACGCCTTGCATGGTCGAAAGCAGGATCAAGAGCACGACGGGCAATGCGAGTGCCGCGTGGCAGCAGCCGATCCACAGCATGTTGCCGACGAGACCCAGGCGCGCCGAGAGGAAATACATCGCGATCGCCGTGATCACCGTCGGCACGATGATCGGCAGGAGCATGAGCGAGAGGACGAACCTCTTGCCCCGAAAGTCGCGGCGCACGAAGGCGTAGGCGGCGAAGAAACCCAGACAAGTGGCGATCGCGCAGGCAATCGCCGCGATGATCACGCTCGAGCGCAAGGACGCCTGCCAGCGGGCGTCGCCGAAGAACGTTGCAAACCAGCGCAGCGAAAGGGAGTCCGGCGGGAATTTGAGGAAGCCTTGGCCGCTGAACGCCAGCACGATGACGATGGCGATCGGCACGATCAGCGTCAGGCAGACGAGAGTCACGAAGATCGGCAACAGCCGCTCGGTCGCCCGCTCCATGGCTAGCCCCCCACCAGCCGCCGGATATCGGTGACCCGGTAATAGACCGCGTAGAGCAGCAGGGTCACGGCGAGAAGGAAAAGGGACATGACGGTGGCGGTCGGCCAATCGAGCGTGATCTCGACCGAGCGCTCGATCAGCATCGCGACCATGACGTCGGACGGGCCGCCCATGAGCGAGGGCGTGATGAAAAACCCGATCGAGAGAATGAACACGATCAAGGCACCCGAGATCACGCCGTGCAAGCTGAGCGGCAGATAGACGCGGCGGAACACATAAGCGCCGCCGGCACCCAGCGCCCGGGCGGCGCGCAGCAACGTCGGGTCTATCGCCTTCATCGCCGCGTAAAGGGTCAGCACCATGTAGGGCAACAGCACATAGGCCATGCCGACGACGATGGCGAATTTGTTGTAGAGAAGCGGCAGCGGCTCGTCGATGACCCCGAGGCGGGCGAGAGCCTGATTGACGATGCCGTTGCGCCCGAGCAGCACCATCCACGAATAAGTGCGCACGATGACGCTGGTGAAATACGGCACGATCACGCAGAAGATGACCAGAGTGAAGCGCGGGCCCCCGCAATTAGCGAGATAATAGGCGAGCGGATAGCCGAGCAGCAGCGAGATCCCCGTCACCAAGAGCGAGATCCAAATCGTCGCCACCGTCGCTATCAACATGGGACGCGAGGTCACCACGCTCAGAATGGTGCCGGGCAACGCCGCCGGGCTCGCATCTATCAACAGCACGCGGACGAAAAACCAGATGAGCGGCACGATGAAGGTGACCGCCAACATGACGTAGCTGGGCAGCATCAACAGTGTCGCCTGGCGATCGATGCGTGTCATGGTCAGCCCGGCAGAATCAGACTGTCGGCGACCGCCCAGGCGAGGCCGACGCGTTCGTCGATCTCGGGGATGCGCGCGTGTCCGACGTTGGGGATATCGACGGTCAGCCGCAGCTCGGGTGCGACTTCTACAACGCAGCGCATCATGCCGCCGAGGAACGAGCGGCGGTAGACACGGCCTTCCGCGCGATTCGAGCCGTCTGCCGCGGCATCGGCCGCCGGCGCGGTCAGTGCGATCCGCTCCGGCCGCGCGAAGAGGGCGACCTCCGCCCCCGCCGCCACGCCGGGCCGCGCGCGGGCGCGATACTCGCGCCCGTCCGCCGTGCGAACGACCGCTTCGCCCCCCGCCACCTGCACGAGGCTCCCGGGAATGACATTGGCTTCGCCCAGAAAGCGGCCGACGAATCTGTTGGCCGGCCGCTCGTAGACCTCGCGCGGCGGGCCGATTTGCTCGATTCTCCCATGATTGAGGATGGCGAGGCGATCGGACATGTTCATCGCCTCCTCCTGATCGTGGGTCACGTAGATCACGGTCATGGCGAGCCGCCGCTGGATATCCTTGATCTCCATCTGCATGTCGTAGCGAAGGTTCTTGTCGAGGGCCCCGAGCGGCTCGTCCATCAGGACGATGCTCGGCTCGAACACGATGGCGCGCGCGATCGCCACCCGTTGTTGCTGGCCGCCTGAAAGCTGTCGCGAGAAGCGCTCGGCAAAGCCGCCAAGTCGCACGAGATCAAGGGCCCAGCCGACCCGCTCGCGCACCTCGCGATCGCTCTTGCCGCGCGCGCGCAAAGGGAACGCCACGTTCTCGAAAACGTTCAAGTGGGGGAAGATCGCGTAGTTCTGGAACACGACGCCGAAGCCGCGCCGCTGGGGCGGAGCCCCGGTAATGTCCACGCCATCGACGAGGAGACGGCCCTCATCAAGGGCGGCGAAGCCCGCGAGCATCATCAGGGTCGTCGTCTTGCCCGAGCCGGAAGGGCCGAGGAGAGAGAAGAACTCGCCGGCGTCGACCGTGATGTCGATGCCGTCGACCGCGCGCTCCTCGCCAAAGCGCTTGACCGCGCCGCGCAGTTCGACCGTGCCCCGCACCGTCTCCCCCTCGTTACCGCATTCGCGCGACTGGACCGCTCATATGCCGACGCTAGAGCATGATCCAATCAAGTTGAAACACCTTGGTCGTCACCCCCGCGCAAGCGGGGGTCCAGAAGCTGCCTGGATTCCCGCTTTCGCGGGAATGACGATGCGAATCGCCGCTTCAACGTGGCCGGACTCCACGCTAGAGGACCCAGTTGGCCCAGGCCTGGCTCACCTTCGTGCGGTTCTCCGCCCACCACTTGATGTCGTTCATGAAGCCCTTCGATTTCGTCCACGGCAAATTCGTCTCGGGATCCATGAGCTGCTTGGGCGTGGCGGCATAGGCCTTCACGTTGACCGGGATCGCGTTGTAGGCGCTGAGCCAGCGCGCCTGAACCTCGGGGCTGCTCGCATAGTCGATGTATTTGAGGGCAGCCTCGGCGTTCTTGGAGACCTTAGGGATGCCGTAGGACTGCACCAGGATTTGGTTCTGGTTCCACTGAGCCGCGAGCGGTGCCCCGCCGGCGGCAGCTACTTGCAATCGCGTGCTCCAGATGACGCCGAGCACGGCTTCCTTGTCGGCGAGCATCTGGGCGGAGAGCGCGCCCGTGTCCCAGAATTTCTTCACCGCCGGCTTGATGCGCGACATCGACTTGAAGGCGCGATCGATGTCGAGCGGGTAGAGCTTGTTCATCGGCACGCCGTCGGCGATGAGGGCGATTTCGAGATTGGGAGCGCCCGACTCCATGCCGGCGAGCGTGCGCGGTCCGGGGAACGCCTTGATGTCCCAGAACTCGGCCCAATTCTTGGGCTCCTTCCCGACCGCATAGACGGTCGTGTTGAAGCCGAGCACGAAGGCGTAGGTGAAGGCACCCACTTGATAGGGCAGGCGCACCGCGGAATCGATGTCGTCGGGGTTGGTGTATTTGAAGCTCTTATAGTCGAGCGGGATGAGCGTGCCGTTGTTCTCGAGCTCGAGCAAGGCGTCATTGCCGGTATCGATCGCATCGATTTCGGCCTCGCCGGCCTTGAACATGGCGAGCATCTTGGCGACGGTCGCCGCTATCGGCACGATCTCGATGCCGGTCGCCTCGCGGAACGGATCGTAGACCGTCTTGCGCTTTACCTCGTCGAAGGCGCCGCCCGGCGTGCGCACCATGAGTTGCTGTGCCGCACCCGCCCGTCGGCTCCAGACATAGGGTGCGGCGACCAGGGCCACAGCGCTCGCGAGAAGGAATGACCGCCGATTGGGCCGTCCCATAGGGTTCCGCTTCATGGCGATTGTCTCCTCTTATTGATTAACCCGTCCACTCCCGAACCTGGCTGCCATCGAGCACCCGCACCTCGTCCCCAGCGCATCAAGCTTGCGCACCCCAAGGGCTCGCGGTCAAGACACGCGATCCGTCAAGCTGCCGCGCTCGTAGCAGGCCACAGAGCGCTCGGCATCGAGCGCCTCGAGCGGCGGGTGGGCGGCGGCGCAGGCCTCCCGCCGGATAGGACAGCGGGCGTAGTAACGGCAGCCCGCGGCAGCACCGGGCCCGGCCATGTCCGCGCCGACCACGAAATCGTGCTCCGCCCGCTCGCCTTTCCTCAGCTCGTCGTCGAGCGTGCCGAGCAGCGCCTCGGTATAGGGATGGCGCGGCGCGCTGAACAGCGTCTCGGTGGGTGCGAGCTCCACGAGCTTGCCGAAATACATCACCCCGATGCGGTGGCAGAGGTAGCGCGCCACGTGCAGGTCGTGGGTGATGAACAGAAGCGAGAGCCCGAGTTGCGCCTGGACGTCCTTGAACAGGTTGAGGATCTGCGCGCGCACCGAGACGTCGAGTTTGGAGACCGGCTCGTCGGCAACGATCATCGCCGGCGAGAGCGTGAGCGCGCGCCCGATCGCGACGCGCTGCAATTGTCCTCCCGAGAGCTCGTGCGGGTAGCGCTCGCGCATCGCGGCCGAGAGCCCCACGCTCGCGAGGATGCGGCCGACCTCGCTCGACACCTCGGCCCGGCTGCAGATGCGATGGAGCAGCAGGGGCACGGCGAGCGCGTGGCTGACCGTGTGGCGCGGGTTGAGCGAGGAGAGCGGGTCTTGGAAGATCATCT
>DATEQI010000530.1:0-4223 GCA_035272805.1 Alphaproteobacteria bacterium
ATCCGGTCGCCTTCTTCATCGTCCGCCTCAAGCCGAAGGTCCAGCCCTGGCTGATCCTCGTCTACGTCAGCCCCTGGCTCGTCAACACGGTAGTGAAGTCCTTCGGCTGGAGCCTGCTGCTCCGCTCGAACGGCGTGATCAACACAAGCCTTCTGCACCTCGGTCTGATCGACGCGCCGCTGCGCCTCATGCTCAACGAGACGGGCGTCATCATCGCGCTCGTTCCCGGGCATTTCATGTTCGTGCTGCTGCCCCTCTGGGCCGCGGCCAGCGGGCTCGATCCGAACCTCAAATGGGCGGCCGGCACATTGGGCGCCCCGCCGTGGCAGATCTTCCTGAGGGTCACGCTGCCGCTCACGCTGCCCTCGCTCATCGCCGGGCTCGTGATCAATTTCACCATGAACATGACGGCGTTCGCAGCGCCCGCGATCCTGGGCGGCGTGCGCGCGCGGACCGTGTCCTTCCTCGCCTTCCAGGTCAACCTCGAGCAGCTCAACTGGCCGCTCGGTGGCGCGATCGCCGTCGGGCTCCTCGCCTTCACGCTCGCCGTCGTGTGGGGCGGGCAGCGGCTTGCGTTCCTCGCCGTGCGGAGCGGGAGGACCCGGCCATGATGCGCGCCTTCAACGCGGCCATGATCGTCGTCATGCTGGCGCCCATAGTGCTGGTCGTGTGGATGTCCTTCACGCCCGAGGCCTTCTTCCGCGTGCCGCTCGACAGCTTCTCGCTGCGCTGGTATCGCGAGGCGCTCTCCTATCCCGATTTCGTGAATGCGTTCGTGCTGAGCGCCAAGCTTGCGGCACTGGCGGCGCTCATGGCGACGGCACTTTCCTTCCTCGCGGCCTACGGCCTCGTGCGCTACCGCCTCGTCGGCCGCGGCTTCCTGCTCGGCTTCTTCACCTCGCCCCTTGTGGTGCCCGCGGTCGTCTTCGGCATCGCCATGCTGCAGTTCGTCAACCGCATCGGGCTCTACAACGACCTCGTCGGCCTGCTCTTCGCCCATGTCGTGGTCGTGACGCCCTATGCCATCCGCACGCTGCACGCCACACTTCAAGCCGTGCCCGAGGAGATGGAGTGGGCGGCCATGGTGCTGGGCGCCACGCGCCTCAGGATGCTGTCCCGCGTCACCGTGCCGCTCGCCGCGCGCGGCATCGTAACCGCGTTCCTCTTCTGCTTCCTGCTGTCCTTCTCCGAAGTGACCATGACGATCTTCATGGCCGGGCCGGCGTTGCAGACGCTGCCGGTCCGCATCTACAATTATCTGACCGATCGCATCGATCCGACGGTGGCGGCGGTCTCCTCCCTCGTCGTGCTGGTCTCGCTGTGTCTCGTCCTCCTCGCCAACCTCGCCGGCGCCTTCAAGCGCCTGCCGAGATAACGTTCGGAGTTGCCATGACGACCGAGCTCATCGTCGACCATCGAAACGCGGTCTCGAGAATCGTCCTCAACCGCCCGCCGCTCAACCTTCTGACCTTTCCGCTTCTTCAGGCGATCGCGGCGGCCTTCGACGAGTTGGAGCGGCGGGAGGCCACGCGCGTCGTCGTGATCCGCGGCGCCGGCACGCGCGCGTTCTGCGCGGGCGCCGACCTCAAGGCCGAGGACGAGCGCGACGAGCGCAGCGCCGAGCGCTGGCGCGAGGTCGGCCGCGGCCTCGTCGAGCGGATCGAGCGCTTCCCGAAGCCGGTCATCGCCGCCGTGCAGGGCTGGTGCATCGGCGGCGGCACCGCACTTGCCTGGCCTGCCGATATCCGGATCGCGGCTGCATCCGCGCGCTTCCGCGCGGGCGACGTCTATCTCGGCATGTGCCCAAGCTGGGGCCTCGGCACGGTCCGCCTCGGCCATTACATCGGGCGCAACCGCACGCTCGATATCATCCTCCTCGGCGAGGACGTGACGGCGGCCGAGGCCTACGATTTCGGCCTCGTCACGCGCGTGGTGCCCGACGACGCGTTCGACGCCGAGGTGACGCGGATCGCGGACAAGCTCTCGACCGCGGCACCCTTGCCGGTCAAAGCCATCAAGGAAGGTGTTTACGCCCAGTACCGCGATTCGCCGGACCGCGCGGCGCTGATCGAGGACCGCTGGGCCAAGATCGTCGCCCAATCCGAGGATATCAAGGAAGGCGTTGCCGCCTTCCGCGAGAAGCGCAAGCCGAACTTCAAGGGCCGTTAGTGTCGTGGTTCTGAAATTCCCCACACCAGGAAAACACTTGTCATTGCGAGGCGCCCGAAGGGCAACGAAGCAATCCAGAGAGCGCTTCGCACCAAGCGCGCTGCCCCTGCGTACGCCGGGGTTCGCTGCGCTCGCAATGACGGTTATCTCCGGGTGAGACGAACTTCCGAATCGCGATACTACAAGGGAGAATTCAGCGATGGATTTCGCACTCACGAAGGCCCAGCAGGAATTGCAGGAGCGCGCGCGCGAGGCCGTGGCGCGCGTCGTGGTCCCGCTCGCAAAGGCGCTGCCGCGCGGCGAGCGATTGTCGGCAGCGCAGCTGTCGCAGCTTTACAAGGGCCTGGCGCCGCTCGGCTATCTCGGCAGCACCATCTCGCCCGAGCTGGGCGGCGCCGGGATGAGCTTCCTCGATTACGGGCTGCTGCTCGAGGCGCTCGGCTCGAGCCCCGTCGTGCTCGCCGAGATCGTCCCGCCGCGCCTCATCGCCGCGGTCGGCACGCCCGAGCAGAGGAAGCGCTGGCTCGGCCCGCTCCTCGCCGGCGATTGGGTTTCGACGGCCGCGATCACCGAGCCGCAAGCAGGCTCGGACACGCGCGCCTTCGCTTGCGAAGGTGTTTCCGAGCGGGACGGCTACCGCGTCACCGGGCGCAAGAAGTGGATCAAGCTCGGCGGCATCGCCGACCTCATGACGCTGATGGTGGTCGAGCCTGGCCGCGAGCCCAAGGCGCGCCACACGCGGCTCGTGGTCGAGCGCTCGGTCTCGCCGTGGCGGAGCCGGGAGCTTCCATCGGTCGGCATTCGGAATCTGTCCTACGCCGAGCTCGAGTTCGACCATGTCCTCGTGCCGCGCCAGAATCTGCTCGGCCAGCCGGGCCAGGCGCTCGCCGCGTTCGGGCGGGGAATCGAGGCTTCGCGGCCGTTCATCGGGCTCACGGCGGTCGGGATCGCGAACGCGGCACTCGACATCGCGCGCGCATACGCGGGCGAGCGCGTCGCCTTCGGCCGCCCGCTCGCCAAGTTCCAGGCGATCCAGCTCTCACTCGCGGACGCGGCGACGGAGCTGGCGGCGGCGCGGCTCCTCTGCCTCCAGGCGCTCTGGATCATGGACCAGGGACGCGCCTGCCCGCGCGAGGCCTCGATGGCCAAGGTCTTCGCGACCGAGGCCGCGGTACGCGTGTGCCATGCGGCGATGGACGTCATGGGTGCGATGGGGCTTTCCGAGGAGGCGGGGGTCGAGCGCTGCTGGCGCGATTGCCGGATGCTCACGGTGATCGACGGCACCTCGGGCATCCAGCGGCTCATCATCGGGCGCGAGCTCACCGGTCAGGCGGCCTTCATTTGATGGGAGCCCGAATGGCAGAAGCGAGCGCGGCCCCGCGCATAACGGTCGAGCGCATCCTCAATCCTCGAAGCGTCGCCGTGTTCGGCGCCTCCGACGACCGCTCGAAGTGGGCCGGCCGTATCATGTATTACCTTGCCCTCCACGGCTATGCGGGGAACGTGGTCCCGATCAATCCGCGGCGCCAGGTGGTTCAGGGCAAGAAGTGCTACGCGCGCATCGACGCTGCGCCGCCGGTCGATGTCGCGATCGTCGCGATTCCCGCGGCCTCGGTGCCGGCAACGGTGCGGGAATGCGCGGATGCCGGCGTCGGCTGCTGTCTCATCATCTCAAGCGGCTTCGCCGAGGTGGGCGGGGAGGGCGTTGCGGCCGAGTTGGCACTCGCCGAGCTCAGCCGCCGCACCGGCATGCGGCTCATCGGGCCGAACTGCCTCGGCCTCATCAACGTGCTGAACGGCATGGCGCTCACCTCCGCGCGCGTGCTCGAGGTCGACAAGCTCTATCGCGGCGCGATCGGCATCGTGAGCCAGAGCGGCGCCATCCTGCTCTCGGTCTTCAACCGCGCCCACGACGTGGGCATCGGCTTCAGCCAGCTCGTCTCGATCGGCAACCAAGCGGACCTCGAGGTCTGCGATTTCCTCGAGCATATGATCGGCGATCAGGCGACGCGGGTGATCTGCCTGCATATCGAGGGCCTCAAGGACGGTCGGCG
>DATEQI010000531.1:0-7802 GCA_035272805.1 Alphaproteobacteria bacterium
TATGTGAGCGCCAAGAACCGCACCCTCGCATGCCGCCCGAGAGGCTCACTCCCGTCGAGATGATCGCGCGCCTGGTCGCCTTCGACACCACCTCCCAGAAGTCGAACCTGGGGCTCATCGAGCGCGTGGCGCAATACCTGGCCGGCCATGGCATTGCCTCGCGCCTGACCCGCAACGACGACGGGACCAAGGCCAACCTCTTCGCCACCATCGGGCCCGCGCGAGGGAATGGGGTCGTGCTCTCGGGCCATACCGACGTGGTGCCGGTCGCGGGCCAGGCGTGGGAGAGCGATCCCTTCGTGCTTTCCGAGCGCGACGGCAGGCTCTACGGGCGCGGCACCGCCGACATGAAGAGCTTCATCGCGACCGCCTTGGCGCTCGTGCCGGAGATGCTGGAGCGACGCCTCGAGATACCCATACACTTGGCGCTCTCCTACGACGAGGAGGTCGGCTGCCTCGGCGTCGGCCGCCTGATCCGCGAGCTCGGCGCGGCGACGGCGCGCCCGCGCCTCGCCATCGTGGGCGAGCCGACCCTCATGAAGGTGGTGCACGCGCACAAGGGGGCCGTCATCTGCGAGACGCGCGTTGTCGGGCGCGAGGCGCACTCGAGCGCCACCCACCGCGGGGCGTCTGCCATCATGGCGGCCGCCGAGCTGATCCGCTTCCTCTCCGAGCTCGCCGCCGAATTCGCCGCCCGCGCGCCGCGAGCGGGCTCGAGCGACGGGGAATTCGACCCGCCTTGCACGACGATCAGCGTCGGCACCATCGCGGGCGGGACGGCGCTCAACATCATCCCCAAGGACTGCTCGTTCGGGTGGGAGTGCCGTCCGCTTCCCGGAAGCGGGGACGGCGAGGAGGTAATCCGCCGCTTCAACGAATTCGCGGCAGCGCGCGTGACGCCCGTGCTCAAGGCGAAGACCGCCGCGGGTGGCGTCGCCACGGAGGTGCTGGTCACCGTGCCGCCGCTCGCCCCCGAGGGTGCCGCCGCCGAGGCGCTCGTGCTCGCGCTCAGCGGCGAGAACAGGGCAGGCGTGGTCAGCTACGGCTCGGAGGCGGGGCTCTTCCAGGAAGCCGGCATCCCGGCCGTGCTCTGCGGGCCGGGCGACATCGCCCAAGCGCACCAACCGAACGAATTCATCCTCGGCACGCAAGTCGAGGCCTGCGAGGCCTTCCTCCGTCGCTTGATCGACCATTGCGCGGCGTGAGCGCGGGGAGCGCCGGTTTTTCCTCCTAGCGTCCCGAATCGAAAGTTCGTCCCACCCGGTGATATCCGTCATTGCGAGCGCAGCGAAGCAATCCAGAGTGCCTGGTGCGAGCCCCATTCTGGATTGCTTCGGCGCCCTTCGGGCGCCTCGCAATGACGAGTGCTTTTCTGATGTCGTCGATTTTGGATCCAGGACACTAAAGCAAGCTCCGATCGCATAGGGCCGCCCCGGAGCTCACCCGGGGGAAGGCCGGTCAGGAAATGCGGGGCGACTGATCTACATCAAGGACCGCCGCCTCGGGACACGCAAAATGGCGGCGATTCGCGATGGAGGCTCCATGTCTGCGGCCGCCCGTTCGGTTCTGTACGTCCGCCTGCCCTGCTGGAAAATCTATCCCGGCGGGGTCGTCTACGTCGCCGACTACGTGCACAAAGAGCGCCCGGAGCTCGCCCAGCACATCCTCGATCTGGCCGTGGTCCCGCCCGCCGAGCGCAGGCGCGTCTTGAGCGAGCGGCTGGAGCGGCAACGGCCGGACGTCGTCGCGTTCTCCTGGCGCAACATGCAATCCTTCGGGCCGCATCCGGAGGATGACGCGCTCGACGTGGTGATGAACTTCGACCATTCGCCGCGATGGCATCTCCGATTGAAGGCGGCGAAGGACGCGCTCTCCATCATCCGCGACTACGTCCTGAGCCGGCTGAGGAATTTCGGCTACTTCCGCCTCGCCCGCAAGCTGTTGCCGGCCGCGCGTATCGTCGTCGGCGGCACCGCCGTCTCGATCTTCGCCAAGCACGTCGCCGCGAAATGCCCCGCCGATACCGTGGTCGTCGTCGGCGAGGGCGAGGACGCCATGCTCTCGATCGTCGACGGCTTCACCGCACCGGCCGGCGAGTTCTTCTACAAGGACCGCAGCGGCGCGATCAGCCACCGCGCCCGCGGCGAGATTTTCGATCTCGCCAAGCTCACCGCGGTCGATTTCGGCTACATCGACGCGATCTTCCCCGATTTCCGCGGCTACCTCGACGGCGATATCGGCGTCCACACCAAGCGCGGCTGTCCGTTCCAGTGCAATTTCTGTCTCTACAACCAGATCGAGGGGCACCGCCAGCGCTACCGCAATCCCGCCGAGGTCGCCAAGGAGGTCGAGACGCTGAACAAGCAGTACGGCGTCAAGCGCATCTGGTTCACCGACGCGCAGTTCTGCTCGACGCGCAAGAGCACCGAGCACGTCGAGCAGATTCTCGACGAGATGCTGGCGCGCAAGACCGACGTCACCTGGTTCGGCTATCTTCGCCTGAACTACCTGACGCCGGCGCTGGCGCGGAAGATGTGGGCAAGCGGCATGGGCAGCGTCGATCTCTCGTTCACGGGATCGCAGGAGATGATCGACTCGCTCACCCTCGGCTACAAGCTCGACCAGCAGATGGCCGCGTTCGATATGCTGAAGGCGAACGGCCACACCAACCAGCAGATCAAGCTCTACATGCCGCTCAACGCGCCGGGCGAGACGGCCGAGACGCTGCAGATGACCATCGACCGGATCAACGAGCTCTACGCCATGTTCGGCCGCGACCGCGTGCTGCCGTTCATCTTCTTCATCGGTATCCAGCCCGGCACGCCGGTGGAAAAACTGCTGATCGAGCGGGGCTACCTCGACGCCAACTACAATCCACTCACCTTCAATCCGTTCCTGATCAAGCGGCTGCTCTACAACCCGCCCCCGCTCGGCCGCATTATCGCGCGCGCCTATCTCGAGGCGGCGGCAACGAGCGATCCAGAGAGCGAGTATATCGGCCGTGCCACCATGGACAACCTCGAGCGCGAGCTGGCGCGGCCCGAGGTGCGCGAGAGCGCGCGTCCCCACTCCCGCCCCATGATGGTAGCCGAGCAACGCTGCACCTGACCCTCGGCCTTCCTCGCCCGCACGAAGGAAGCGCGGCCAAAGCCGGCGAAGGCCCGTTCAAGGTGCCCCGCGTGTGCCGCGCGGACGCTACTCCTCCACGAAGCGCGACAAATAGAAGTGGGTGTTGCGGTCGAGCTCGGCGTTGAGGTCGAGCATCGCACCCTGCACGATGAGGTACCAGGCCTCGTCCACGTCGCTGTCCTTCACCTCCTGCGGCAAGGTGCGCGTCTTGGTGGCCTCGGCGGCGGTCTGGCCGACGACGAGACCGCGCCGGTCGTGGATCTCGAGGCGCACCGCGACGTGGCCGGTGTAGCGCCGGTCGCGCTGGTCGCTCAAGCCGGAGGCGAGGCTCTGCTGCGCCGGCATGCGCTCCTCGACGACGCTCGCGTCGGTGACGACGAAGCGGGCGTAGCCCTCGTCGCCGTCCGCCTTCAGGCGGTCGCTTGCCCAGCGCTCGGCCGAGGCGAGCAGCGAGCGCGGCGCCAAGGTCTCCACGTGCGGCGAGACCACGCGCGGCTGGTACTCGCTCGCCACCGCGATCTTCTCCACCTTGAGCTTGATCGGCGGCAGGTGCTTCCAGGTGAGCTCGGGATATTTCTCCGGCGGCGGCTTGCCGCCGCAGCCGGCGAGAAGCGCGAGTGCGAAGGCGGCAAGCACGAGGGAGCGAGGCAGGTGCCGTGCCATGATCGGTCTCTTCGCCGCTGCCGGCCTTGCGCGAGGCCGTGATACGCCGCGGGCGAATCACGGGCCGCGAAAGCGGTGCATCGGTCAATCGTTCTTACGCGCGTGCGGCGTTATACTCCCGCAACACGCCGGCGCTCAAGTGCGGCTCAGCGGCGGTAGTGGGTCAGTTTCACCTCGTCCTTCGAGACGGCCGCTTCGCGGCCTCCTCAGGATGAGGTGAAACCCAAGCTCCAAGTCCTCATCCTGAGGAGCGTCGCGCTTGCGACGCGTCTCGAAGGATGGGGACTTGGGCAACGTGACCCACTACCTCAGCGGTACGTCTTCCGCACCCTCCGCGCGGAGTGCCGCCAGCGCCTCCCGGTCGTAGGCGTATTCCCGCATGCAGAACTGACAGACGACGCTGACGCGGCCGTCCACCACCATGTCTTCGAGCTCGGCCTCGGAGAGCGCGCGCAGCACCCTGATCACGCGCTCCTCCGAGCAGCGGCAGCCGGAGCGCAAGGGACGCTGGCGGAAGACGCGCACGCCGTCCTCGTGGAAGAGGCGATAGAGGAGGTCGTGGGCGCCGAGGGCGGGATCGAGAAGCTCGGCGGTCGTCGCGCTGCCCATCATGATGAGGGCGCGGCGCCAGCCCTCCTCCAGCGCTTCGCGCCGCTCCGCTTCGGCCATGGAGCCGCTCCCCTCCTCCGCGCGCCGCGGCTCTCCTTGCGCCAGCGGCAAGGGGGGCTCGCCGCCGGCCAGAGGCAGGCGCTGCAGCATGAGACCCGCGGCGCGCCAAGCCGCCTTGCCGTCCTCGCCGGCAACGCGGCCGACGGCGAGCTTGAAGGCGGCGTCGAGCTGCTCGGACTGGCGGAAGTAATGGTGCACGCAGTCGACGAGCTCCGCACCCTCGAGCTCGACGATGCCCTGGTAGCGCTCGGTGTTCGGCCCCTGGTCGACCGTGAAGGCGAGATAGCCCGAGCCCAAGAGGCGCGGCACGATGCCTTGCGCGCCGTGCCCGCTACTGCGCCCGCGCTCGGCCTGGCCGAGACGGTCCTCGTCGAAGCGGGCATAGCCGCGCACCTCGCCCTCGCTGGTGACGTCCGCCACCAAGAGGCCGACGGGGCCGTCGCCTTTGGTCTGGAGCGTGAAGACGCCGTGGTATTTGAAGGCGCCCGCAAGGGTGGCCGTGAGGGCCAGGCTCTGGCCCAGGAGTGCCGCGATCTCCTCGGGATAGCGGTGGCGCGAGAGCACACCGTCGACCAGCGGACCGAGCCGCACCAGCCGCCCGCGGATGGTTTGCGCCTCGAGCTGGAAGGGCTGGACGAGATCGTCGGCGAGGTTGGGCCCCGCAACCCGGCTTTGGGCTAGCTCAGGCACCAGACGAGTATACCCTGCTGCACCGGCAAGCGGTTGCCGGCCTCGTCCCACACCACCGATTGGGGTCCGTCGATCACCGAAGGCGTCACCTCCTGGCCGCGGTGGGCCGGCAGGCAATGCATGAAGATCGCATCGGGCTTGGCGAGCTTCATGACGCGGTCGTCGACCCGATAGGGCGGCAGCAGCGCCTTGCGCGTCTCGATCTCCCGCTCGCCCATGGAAATCCAGGTATCGGTGACGACGCAGTCGGCCCCGCTCACCGCCTCCTCGAGCTTGTCGGTGACGAAGATCTCCCCACCCTCCTTCCTCGCCCACTCGACGACCTGGCGCGGCGGCCCGAGCTCCTTCGGACAGGCGAGCTTGAGGGTGAAGCCGAAACGCACCGCGGCATGGATCCACGAGGTCGCCATGTTGTTGCCGTCGCCGGCCCAGGCCACCACCTTGCCCGCGATCGGCCCGCGGTGCTCCTCGAAGGTCATCACGTCGGCCATGAGCTGGCAGGGGTGCGTACGGTCGGTGAGGCCGTTGATGACGGGCACGCTGGCGTGCTCGGCAAGGTCGAGGAGCTTCTCCTCCTTGGTCGTGCGCAGCATGATGACGTCGACGTAGCGCGAGAGCACGCGCGCGGTATCGGCGACGCTCTCGCCGTGGCCGAGCTGCATGCCGTCGCGCTCCAGCACCACCACCTCGCCGCCGAGCCTGCGCATGCCGACCTCGAAGGAGACGCGCGTGCGGGTCGACGGCTTCTCGAACAGCATGGCGAGGGTCTTGCCCCGGAGCGGCCGGCGCTCGAGCCCCTCGCCGCGCTTGAACGCCCTGCCCATCTCGAGCATCCGGCGCAGCGTCGCCCCATCGAAGCGGTCGAGATCGAGGAAGTGCCGCGGTTCGTTCGAGCCGCTCATCGCGCGCTGCTCATGTCTTAGCCGCCTTGGCCGGCTCGATCCCCTCGGTGGCGCCCTCGAGGATGGCGACGGCCTCCTCCATTTGATGATCCTCGACGATGAGCGGCGGCAGGAGGCGCAGCACATTGTCGCCCGAGCCGATGGTCAAGAGGCCGCGGTCGCGCAGCTTCGCCACGATGTCGGCGGCGGTGACGCCGTCCACGCACTTGAGGCCGCGCATGAGGCCCATGCCGCGCAGCTCGCTGAAGACGCGGGGCCGCGCACGCGCGAGGGCGGCGAGGAGCCCTCCGAGGCGCTCTCCCTTCTCCGCCACCTGCTCGAGGAAGCCGTCGGCGAACATGACGTCGAGGACGGCGTTCGCCACCGCCATGGCGAGCGGATTGCCGCCGAAGGTCGAGCCGTGCGTGCCGGCGGTCATGCCGACGGCCGCCTTCTCGGTGGCCAGCAGCGCGCCGATCGGGAAGCCGCCGCCGAGCGCCTTCGCGGTCGAGAGCACGTCGGGCTTGATCCCCGCCCACTCATGGGCGAAGAGCTTGCCCGTGCGGCCCATGCCGCATTGCACCTCGTCGAGGAAGAGCAGCAGGCCGAACTCGTCGCATACCTGGCGCAGGCTCTTGAGGAACTCCGGCCGTGCCGCGCGCAGCCCGCCCTCGCCCTGCACCGGCTCGACCAGGATGGCCGCCGTCTCGGCGGTGATCGCGGCACGCACCTCGTTCAGGTTCTCGTAGGCGACGTGATCGAAGCCGTCGACCACGGGGGCGAAGCCCTTGAGGTGCTTCTCCTGCCCGCCGGCCGCGATGGTGGCGAGCGTGCGGCCGTGGAAGCCGTTGTGGAAGCAGATGATGCGGTAGCGTTCGGGATGGCCGCTGTCATCGTGATACTTGCGCACGAGCTTGATGCCGCCCTCGATCGCCTCGGCACCCGAGTTGCAGAAGAACACCGTGTCCGCGAAGCTCCGCGCCACGAGGCGCTCGGCCAAGCGCTGCTGGCCCGGGATCTGGAAGATGTTCGAGCAGTGCCAAAGCTTCTTGCCCTGCTCGGTGAGCGCCTTGACGAGATGCGGGTGCGCATGGCCGAGCCCGGTCACCCCGATGCCGCAGGCGAAATCGAGGAAGCGCCGCCCGTCGCTCGCGTAGAGATAGGCCCCCTCGCCGCGCTCGAAGGCGACGTTGGCTCGGGCATAGGTCGGCATAAGGGCTGGGATCACGCTACCCTCCACGGCACTGGGACGACAGGGCGGGCGCGCCGAGGCGCGCGGAAAGGTGCCGAGTATTGGCATCCGCCCGCCGGGTGTCAATCAGCATCAAAGGCGGGTCCCCGCTTTCGCGCTACTCGATTTCCACAAGTCCGGGGATGGCCGGCAAATGGCGGCATTGCGCTGTGCAATGGCGCCTCGGACTGGGTGCGGTGCGCCCTTCGAGACGCTCGCTGCGCTCGCTCCTCAGGATGAGGGCAAGTCTTTATGCCACACACCAATCAACCTCATCCTGAGGAGCGCCCCGAAGGGGCGCATCTCGAAGGACCCACGGCGGTACTGCAAGCGTCCTCGAGATGCGTGAATACCGCAGCGCTTTCGCGGGGTCGCCTGAAGACCTATATTCGCGTCGTCACCCTTCCCGACGGAGAGACGGTTCACAACGTCTTCAAAGACAGCGATTTTGCAGAATGAGCGCCGACCTGGATTATGATCCCGCGACCGACAGCTTGTACATCAAGCTGAGACCCGGTCCCTCCATCGGCAATCGTATC
>DATEQI010000532.1:0-5002 GCA_035272805.1 Alphaproteobacteria bacterium
ACCCGGGTTCCGCGTTGATCAGCGCCAAGAGCGCCGAGGCATCGAGGACCATACTATTCCTTCGCCGCCAATCGGCGACGTTCGCGGATCAGGCTATAGGAAAGCTTTTCACCCTTACGATTATACCGCCGTACGAGCGCCTGAACGCGCTCGACGCAGTGCTTCAAGGTCGAGATTTTTAGCTCGTGGTCTTCGACCTTGAGCACGACCTCATCACCCGCCTTCAAGCCGAGCTCCTTGCGGTAGAGCGCAGGAATGACCAAGCGTCCGCTCGGGCCGATCCGTGTCCGAAAGCTCGGCATTTGCCGCATTCTCCTATATGTGGCACGAAATGCAAAATACGCCGATTCTCATATATCGTCCAGCACCGCGCATCCCCCGATCGGCGGCCCTACGCCTCCTTCGCCTTCTCCCTGAGCGCGTATTTCTGGATCTTGCCGGTCGAGGTCTTGGGCAACGCGCCGAAGACGACGTGCTTCGGCACCTTGTAGCGCGCGAGATGCTCCCGGCAGAAAGCGATGATCTCCTCCGCGCTCACCTTCGCCTCGGGCGACTTGAGCGTCACGAAGGCGCACGGCACCTCGCCCCACGTCTCGTCGGGCTTGGCCACCACGGCCGCCTCCATGACGAGGGGATGCTTGTAGAGCACCTCCTCGACCTCGAGCGAGGAGATGTTCTCGCCGCCCGAGATGATGATGTCCTTGGAGCGGTCCTTGATCTCGGTGTAGCCGTCGGGATGGCGCACGGCGAGGTCGCCGGTGTGGAACCAGCCGCCGCGGAAGGCCTCCGCGCTCGCCGCCGCGTTCTTGAGATAGCCTTTCATCACCGTGTTGCCGCGCAGCATGAGCTCGCCGATCGTCTTGCCGTCGGCCGGCACGGGCGAGAGACTCGCAGGCTCCGCCACCATGAGCTCGGCGAGGGTCACGTAGCGCACGCCTTGGCGCGCCATCTTGGCGGCCTTTTCCTCGAGCGGCAGCTCACCCCAAGCCTCCTGCCAGGCGCACAGCGTCGCCGGCCCGTAGCTCTCGGTGAGGCCGTAGAGGTGGGTGACGCGGAAGCCCATGCGCTCCATGGCGGCGATCACCGCACTCGGCGGTGCCGCCCCGCCCGTCGCCACCTCTATCGTCCACGCGAACTTGCGCTTAACGTGCTCGGGCGCATGCACGAGCATGTTGAGGACGATGGGAGCGCCGCAGAGGTGGGTCACCCTATGCTCCGCGATCGCCGGGAAGATGAGCGCCGGATCGACGCGGCGAAGGCAGACGTGCGTCCCCGCCACCGCGGTCACCGCCCAGGTGTAGGTCCAGCCGCTGCAATGGAACATCGGCAAGGTCCAGAGATAGACCGCTGCTGAGTCGAGGCCGAACTGGATGACGTTGCCGAGCGCGTTCAAAAAGGCGCCGCGGTGGTGGTAGACGACCCCCTTGGGATTGCCCGTGGTGCCGGAGGTGTAGCTGAGGGCGATCGCCTGCCACTCGTCGGCCGGCCGGTGCCAGGCGAACTCCGCATCCCCCTCGCAAAGGAAGGCCTCGTAATCCTTCTCGCCGAGAAGCTCGCCCCCCTCATAAAGCGGATCGTCGATGTCGATGACGAGCGGGCGCCGCTCCGCGCGCGCGAGCGCCGGCTTGACCGTCGCGGAGAACTCGCGGTCCGCGATCAGCACTTTGGCCTCGCCATGCCCGAGGATGAAGGCGATGCTCGCGGCGTCGAGGCGATAGTTGAGCGCATTGAGCACGGCACCCGCCATGGCGACCCCGTAATGCGCCTCGAGCAGCGCCGGCACATTGGGCGCCATCACCGCGACCGTATCTCCCGGCCGCACCCCTCGCCCGGCAAGGGCGGAGGCCAGGCGCCGGCAGCGCGCCAGGAACTCGCGGTAGCTGTAGCGCCGAGCGCCGTGGATGACGGCGGTCTTGTCGGGGAAGACGGCGGCGGCCCGCTCGATGAAGCTGAGCGGCGAGAGCGCGGTGTAGTTCGCCGCAGTGCGCTCGAGCCCGCGCTCATAGGGACTGTCCTTCGCACCTGCCGCCGTCCACTCGCTCATCGCTGTCCTCCGCGCCGACCGCGCTTGCGATGCTTGAGCCTGCGGCGTCCCGCGTCAAGCATCGCGTCGGCGGCAGCGCGCTTTGCCTCGCCTTCGCAAGCCGAGAGGGCTATGCTTGGGCCATGTTCATCGACATCATCTCGGACACCATCTGCCCCTGGTGCTTCATCGGCAAGCGCCGCCTCGAGCGGGCGCTGAGCCTCGTCCACCAGCCCGACCTCAAGGTCGCCTGGCATCCCTTCCAGCTCAATCCGGACATGCCGAAGGAAGGCATGGAGCGGGGCGCGTACTTGCGCCTCAAGTTCGGCGACGAGCGCGGCTCCGGCGCCTACGACAGGATCAGCGAGGCCGGCTCGGGCGAAGGCATCGAATTCAATTTCCCCGGCATCAAGCGCACGCCCAACACGCTCGGCTCGCACCGGCTGGTGCGCTACGCGGGCGAGCTCGGCCTCCAGCATCAGGTCGTGGAAGCGCTCTTCCAGGCCTATTTCGTCGACGGCCGCGACATCGGCGACGCGATGACGCTGCTCGACATCGGCTCCGCGGCCGGGCTCGAGCGCGGGCCGCTTGCCGACTATATGGAGAGCAAGGCGGGCGTAGAGGAGGTCGCGCGCGAGGACGAGATGGCGCGCCGCATGGGCGTCGAAGGCGTTCCCTGCTTCATCTTCGAGCGCAAATACGTGATCTCGGGCGCGCAAGCCCCCGAGATCTTCCTCCAGGTCTTCGAGATGATCGAGCGCGAGCAGAGCGGGACCGCGGTCGTTGAGGAGGAGCAGAGTTAGGTAGACGACACGGAGCCGATCCCTCACCCTTCCCGTCGCTCTCGCCCGGCGCGCGTAGCGCGCCTCTTGTGCATCATGCAGAAGAAGCGGGCCTTTGGCCCGCGGGTGCCCCTTCCCTCTCCCGCAAGCGGGAGAGGGTGGCCGCGAAGCGGCCGGGTGAGGGAACTCACGCCGCCTTTTCCACCTTGGCGGCAATCTCGGCCACCTTCTTCAGGACCTGCACGACGCCGGCGACGCGCGCGGCCTCCGCTTCCCAGCCGCGCCGGATGACGAGCTTCTGGTCCGGGCGGAAGCTGACGCTCGAGCCCTGACGCGTGACGAACTCGATGAGCCCCTTCGGGTTGGCGAAGCGGTTGCGGCGGAAGGCGAGTACGGCACCCTTGGGTCCGGCGTCCAGCTTCTCGATGCCGGCATCGAGGCAGAGGCGCTTGATCGCCACGATCTTGAGCAGGTTCTCGACCTCGGCAGGGAGCGGACCGAAGCGGTCGACGAGCTCGGCGGCGAAGCTGTCGATCTCCGCCTGGTCGACCAAACCGGCGATGCGTCGATAGAGCCCGAGGCGCACGCCCAGATCCGCCACATAGCTCTCGGGAATGAGCACGGGCGTGCCGAGGTTGATCTGGGGCGTCCAGTCCGGCTGCGCCGCCCCCGCGCCGTCGCCTTTCGCCACGGTGACCGCCTCCTCGAGCATCTGCTGATAGAGCTCGATGCCGACCTCGCGCACGTGGCCCGACTGCTCCTCGCCCAAGAGATTGCCCGCCCCCCGGATGTCCATGTCGTGGCTCGCAAGCGTGAAGCCGGCACCCAAGGTGTCGAGCGTCTGGATGACGTGGAGGCGCTTCTGCGCCGCCTCGCTCAGCGCCCTTCCCGGCGGCAGCGTCAGATAGGCATAGGCGCGCAGCTTGGCGCGCCCCACCCGTCCGCGCAGCTGGTAGAGCTGGGCCAGCCCGAACATATCGGCGCGGTGGACGACAAGGGTGTTGGCGGCCGGGATGTCGAGGCCGGATTCGACGATGTTGGTCGAGAGCAGCACGTCGAACTTGCCGTCGTAGAACGCCGCCATGGCGTCCTCGAGCGCGCTTGCCGCCATGCGTCCATGCGCGGTCACGATCTTCACCTCGGGCACCAGCTCCTTGAGCCGCTCGTGCACCTTGGGCAGGTCCTCGATGCGCGGACAGACGTAATAGCTCTGCCCGCCGCGGAAATGCTCGCGCAGAAGCGCCTCGCGCACGACCACCGGATCGTAGGGCAGCACGAAGGTGCGCACGGCGAGGCGGTCGACGGGCGGGGTCGCGATCAGGCTCATGTCGCGCACGCCGGAAAGTGCCAGCTGGAGGGTGCGCGGGATCGGCGTCGCCGTCAGCGTCAGCACGTGCACGTTGCTCCGGAGTTGCTTGAGCCGCTCCTTCTGCTTGACGCCGAAATGCTGCTCCTCGTCCACGATCAGGAGGCCCAAATGCTTGAAGGCGATCTGCTTGCCGAGAAGCGCGTGGGTGCCGATGACGATGTCGAGCGTGCCCGCGGCGAGGCCGGCCTTCGCGAGCGCCGTCTCCTTGGCGCCGGTGAGGCGCGAGAGCCGGCCGATCTTGACCGGCAGACCGGCGAAGCGCTCGCTGAAGGTGCGGTAATGCTGGCGGGCAAGCAACGTCGTGGGCACGACGATGGCCACCTGGAATCCGGACATCACCCCGAGGAAGGCCGCGCGCAGCGCCACCTCGGTCTTGCCGAAGCCCACGTCGCCGCAGATGAGGCGGTCCATGGGCCGGCCCTCGGCCAAGTCGTGCACCGTCTCGTCGATCGCGCCGAGCTGGTCCTCGGTCTCGGGATAGGGGAAGCGCGCGCAGAACTCCGCGTAAGCGGAACCCTCGGCCGCGATCACCTCGCCGGGCTTGAGCTGGCGCTCGGCGGCGACGCGGATGAGCTCGTCCGCGATCTCGCGGATGCGCTTCTTGACGCGCGCCTTGCGCGCCTGCCAGCCCGCGCCGCCGAGGCGGTCGAGCTGCACCCCGGCCTCCTCCGAGCCGAAGCGCGAGAGCACCTCGATGTTCTCGACCGGCACGAAGAGCTTGTCGCCGCCGTCGTAGGTGAGGCGCAGGCAGTCGTGGCGCGCGTTCTGGATTTCCAGCGTCACCAGGCCCTCGTAGCGGCCGACGCCGTGCTCGCGATGCACGATCAG
>DATEQI010000533.1:0-3016 GCA_035272805.1 Alphaproteobacteria bacterium
GCGCCCCTTCCCGGTCGCGGTCCCAGACGATGAGCTTGGCAAGCATGGGGTCGTAATGGATGGTCACCTGGTCGCCTTCGGCAACGCCCGTGTCGACGCGCACGTGCGCTCCCTCGGCGGGAAAGCGCAAATGCCTGAGCCGGCCGGTCGCGGGCAGGAAGTCGCGCTCCGGATCCTCCGCATAGAGGCGCGCCTCGAAGGCGTGGCCCGAGATCGCGAGATCGTCTTGGCCAAGCGGCAAGGGCTCGCCCGCCGCGACTCTTAGCTGCCATTCGACGAGGTCCTGGCCCGTGATCATCTCGGTCACCGGATGCTCGACCTGCAGGCGCGTATTCATCTCCATGAAGTGGAAGCTGCCGTCCTCATCCACGATGAACTCGACCGTGCCGGCGCCGCGATAGCCGATGGCGGCGGCGGCGGCCACGGCCGCGGCACCCATTTGGGCGCGGCGCTTCTCCGTCATCCCCGGCGCCGGCGCCTCCTCGATCACCTTCTGGTGGCGGCGCTGGATCGAGCAGTCGCGCTCGAAGAGGTGAACGGCATTGCCGTGAGCGTCGGCGAAGAGCTGGATCTCGATGTGGCGCGGCCGCGCGAGATACTTCTCGAGGAGCACGCGATCGTCGCCGAAGGCGGACGCCGCCTCGCGCTTGGCGGACGCGAGGGCCGAGGGGAGCGCCTCGGCGCGCTCGACCACGCGCATGCCTTTGCCGCCGCCGCCGGCCGAGGCCTTGATCAGCACCGGGAAGCCGATGCGCTCGGCGGCGGCGCGCAGCCGCGCCAACCCCTGGTCCGCGCCGTGATAGCCGGGGACGACCGGCAG
Source organism: Alphaproteobacteria bacterium (assembly GCA_035272805.1). Lineage (GTDB taxonomy): Bacteria > Pseudomonadota > Alphaproteobacteria > JACZXZ01 > JACZXZ01 > DASPPM01. The sequence goes on from DATEQI010000533.1 coordinate 821, forward strand.
TCCCGCCTTCTCCATGAGCCGCTTCGCCTCGCTTTTCGAGCCCATGGCGCGAATGGCCGAGGCCGGCGGGCCGATGAAGACGAAGCCCGCCTTCTCGCAAGCCTCGGCGAAGGCGGCATTCTCGGAGAGAAAGCCGTAGCCCGGGTGGATCGCCTCGGCCCCCGTCGCCGCGGCGGCGGCGAGGATCGCCTCGATCTTCAAATAGCTCTCGCGCGCCGGCGCCGGACCGATGAGCCGCGCCGTATCGGCGAGTGCTACATGGCGCGCGTGCCGGTCGGCCTCGGAGTAGACCGCGACGGTCTTGATCCCGAGCCGGCGCGCGGTGCGGATGATGCGGCAGGCGATCTCGCCGCGATTGGCGATGAGGATCTTCGTGAACATGGCGTCCGTTCGCTGATATCTCTCCCTCTCCTCCTTCAGGAGGAGAGGGTTGGGGTGAGGAGGCATCGAAGCAAAGCACCACGCATTGACGGCATTCGAGCCGTCTGCAATACGCCGTTCGGACTCGGCACTGCTTGTGTGATTTCCTGCAACATCTATCGCCTCAACGACCTCCTCACCCAACCCTCTCCTCCTGAAGGAGGAGAGGACTTTTTTTGCAAAACGGCCACTTACATCCGGAACACACCGAAGCGCGTGCGCTCGACGGGCGCGTTCAGGGAGGCGGAGAGGGCCAGGCCGAGGACGCGGCGGGTATCCTTGGGATCGATGACGCCGTCGTCCCACAGCCTCGCACTCGCGTAGTAGGGATGCCCGCCCTCCTCGTACTGCGCGCGGATCGGCGCCTTGAAGGCCTCCTCCTCCTCCTTGGGCCAGCTCTCGCCGCGCGCCTCGATGTTGTCGCGGCGCACGGTCGCGAGCACGCTCGCCGCCTGCTCGCCGCCCATCACCGAGATGCGCGCGTTGGGCCACATCCAGAGGAAGCGCGGGCCGTAGGCGCGCCCGCACATGGCGTAGTTGCCGGCGCCGAAGCTGCCGCCGATGATGACGGTGAACTTCGGCACGCGCGCGCAGGCGACCGCGGTCACCATCTTGGCGCCGTCCTTGGCGATCCCGCCCGCCTCGTATTTGCGGCCGACCATGAAGCCCGTGATGTTCTGGAGGAAGACGAGCGGGGTGCCGCGCTGGGCGCAAAGCTCGATGAAATGCGCCGCCTTGAGTGCCGATTCGGAGAAGAGGATGCCGTTGTTCGCGACGATGCCGACGGGATAGCCGTAAATGTGCGCGAAGCCGCACACGACGGTCGAGCCGTAGAGCTGCTTGAATTCGTCGAGGACGGAGCCGTCCACGAGGCGCGCCACCACCTCGCGCACGTCGTAGGGCTTGCGCACGTCGCTCGGCACCACGCCGTAGAGCTCGTCCGCGTCGTAAAGCGGCTCGGCCGGCTCGCCGAGCGCGAGCTCGACGCGCTTCGTGCGGTTGAGATTGGCCACGATCTGCCGCGCGATGGAGAGCGCATGAAGGTCGTTCTGGGCGTAATGGTCGGCGACGCCGGAGGTGCGCGCGTGCACGTCGGCACCGCCGAGCTCCTCGGCACTCACCACTTCGCCGGTCGCCGCCTTCACGAGCGGCGGGCCGCCGAGGAAGATGGTGCCCTGGTTGCGCACGATGATGCTCTCGTCCGACATCGCCGGCACATAGGCCCCGCCCGCGGTGCAGGAGCCCATGACCACGGCGATCTGCGGGATGCCGGCAGCCGACATGGTGGCCTGGTTGTAGAAGATGCGTCCGAAGTGGTCGCGGTCCGGGAAGACCTCCTCCCAGGTCGGCAGGTTGGCACCCCCCGAATCGACGAGGTAGAGGCAGGGCAACCGGTTCTCGCGCGCGATCTCCTGGGCGCGCACGTGCTTCTTGACGGTGACGGGGAAATAGGTGCCGCCCTTGACCGTCGCGTCGTTGGCGACGACGACGCACTCGCGGCCCGAGACGCGGCCGATCCCGGTGATGATGCCCGCGGCCGGCACCTCGCCGCCGTACATGCCGTGAGCCGCGAGCTGGCTCAGCTCGAGGAAGGGCGAGCCGATGTCGAGGAGGGCGCGCACGCGCTCGCGCGGCAGGAGCTTGCCGCGCGCGAGATGCTTCTGCCGTGCCGCCTCCCCGCCGCCCTCCTTGATCACGGCGATCTTGGCGCGCAGGTCGGCGATCACGGCGGCCATCGCCGTACTGTTGCGGCGAAACTCCTCCGAGCGGATGTCG
>DATEQI010000534.1:0-3550 GCA_035272805.1 Alphaproteobacteria bacterium
AAGGAGGGGAAGAGCCAGCGCGACTCCTTGCCGCGCGGGTGCCGTGCCGCCCGCGCCTCGAGCCAGGCTGCGAGTGCCGCGCGCGAGGGCACGGAGAGCGGTACGATACGCTCCTTGCCGCCTTTCCCGCGCACAGTGAGGAGGCGGCGGTCGCGCGCGAGAGCCGCGAGCGGGAGGGCCACCAGCTCCGAGGCGCGCAGGCCCGTCGCATAGAGGAGCTCGACGAGGGCGGCGAGCCGCAAGCCCTCCATACCCTCGCGGCGATGCGCGGCAGCGAGCAGGGCATCCACCTCCGCCTCGCTCAAATATCTGGGCAGCGCGCGTCCCTGGCGCGGGCTGTCGAGGGCCGCGGTGGGGTCGTCCGGGCGCGCGCCCTCGTCGCAGAGGAAGCGGTGGAACTGCCGCAGCGCCGAGAGGCGCCGGGCCGCGGTGCGCGGCTGGACGCCGGCTTCTGCGAGTCTCGCGAGGTAGGCGCGGATCGCAGCACCGTCCGCGCGATCGAGAGCGCCGCCGCGCTCGCTCAGGAAGGCTGCGAAATCGTCGAGATCGCGGCGATAGGCCTCGACCGTGTTGCGCGCAGCACCCCGCTCGGCGATGAGCATCTCGAGAAAGGCCTCGAGGCGAGGCGAAAGCGGCGTGGGCGCCCGCTTGGGCGGCCGCCCGCGACGCCTTCGCGTCCCCAGAGCCACCTCTAAATGCCCGCGCCGACCGCCGCCTCGATGGCAAGCCGGCGCGCGTCCTTGTCGAGCCCGAGCCGGCGCAAGCTCTCGATCACCGCATCGAGGGCGATCGGGTTGGCGTTCTGCATGCCTGCCGAGCCGACCGCGAGCAGCGCCAAGAGCACCGCTTCGCCGCGCCGTCCGTCTTGGACGGCGGCACGCAGCCCCTGCCAGAGGGGGAGCGGCGGCATCGCCGCCGGCTCCGCATCGCTCGCCAGGTAGAGAGACTGCCAGCCCGCTCCTTGAAGCGGCTTGCCGAGTGCCGCAGCGAGGCCGAGCAAGCGCGCGGCACGCTCGTCGACGAGCTTGGCCTCGGCCCCGGCCCTCGCCGTCTCCGCGGCGCGCCAGCCGAGAAAGCGCTCGTTATCCTTCGCGTCTGCGTCCGACGCCAGGAGGCGCGCATAGGGCCACAGCTCCGTGGCCGCATTGGCGGCACTGCCCGCGGCGCGACTGTCGGCATCCGCCAAGGCGAACCAGCCCTCCGCCTTGTCGATCTCGCCTGCGTAGACGAGGGCCCGGCCGGCCTCGCTCGCGAAAAAGCCGAGCTCGGTCGAAGGGGCGAGCGCCTCGATGGCCGGCAGATTGACCGCGACCGCGAGCTCATAGAGATTGGCCGAGCGGGCGAGCGAGAGGGCTGTGCGCAACGCCTCGGCACGCGCCGTGGGCACCGTCTGCGTCTTGGCGGCGCGATAAAGCAGGACGCGCGCGCGCGGGCCGTATTCGGCTTGCGCCTGGCTCAAGGCATTCTGCAGCTCGGCGTCGCTCAGCTTGACGCCGTCATAGATCTGCCGGAGCGCTTCGCCCGTGAGCGCTCCTTGAAGTGTGGCACGCTCGGCGGCGACAAGGCTGAGATCGCTTCCCGCCTCGGCGCCGCCGGCGATCGCGCGCAGGACCGCCGGTTGCGCGTTGCGCATCGCCTCCTCGGGCAGCGTCTGCTTCGCCGCGCGCATCATGGCGAGGGCGAGCGGCGTTGCCGCATCAAGGCTCGTCACCTTGGCCGCCTTATTGCCCATGATCGCGTCGATCAGCGTGAAATAGGCGCCGTCCTTGTCGTCGCCCTCCTCGCGCAGCAAGCCGACGCCGGCATCGACCTCCTGGTTCTTCTTGGCGACCGCCTGGCAGAACACCTGCACCTTCTGCCAGAACAGGCTGTGATAGCTGCGGATGAGGTTGCCGATCTCCGCGCATACGGCGCTCGTCTTGCCGTCAAGCAGGCGCGCCTCCACCCCGATGCGGGCGAGCGTCTCCTCGCCCGCGGCACCGGAGGCCGCCGCCATGAGCGCCTTGAGGTCTTCGAAATCGCCCATCTCGGCGAGCTTCTGCGCGCGCAACGAGAGGAGATCCGGCCCGCCGCCCGTCGCCCCCTCGGGTGGGGTGGCCGAGGTGAGGAGCAGGCGCCGCGCGAGCTCGCGCAACGCCGGCGAGGGAATGCTCGCAGGCAGCGCCTGAATGAGGCCCTCGACGAGCGCGTGCGGCGTGCCGCGCCAGAGCTCGGCACCTAGACCGCCCTGCCTCGCGTCAAGCACCCCCGCCGCCTCCCTGCCGGTGGCCGCGAGCTTGTCGACCTCGATGCCTTTGGGCGAAGCGGGTACCTGCGCAGCACCCGTCGGCTGGCCCGCCTGAGCCGGGGCCGCTCCCCCGCCGGCAGGTGCGGTCGGCGCGGCCTCGGCCGGGGGCTCAGCACCCCCTCCTGGTGTTGCGCCCTCATTGAGGTGCGGCGGAGGGAGCGGAACGATCTGGATGGGCGCCCCCTGGACCTGGGCCAGTCGAGGCACCGGCTCGCTCGCCCCGGCATCGGCGCGCGCCATCGAGAGGAGGAGTGCGCCTAAGAGGGCGGCCGCAAGGCGGCTAGCGCGGGAAGCGCTCATTGGGTATGACCTTCTCGACTTTGGCCGTCGGCGCCGGAATCTGCCAGGTGGCGAGGAAGACGGCGGCGGCGGCGACGACGAGGAGGATGAAGAGCGCGATGATGCGGGAGAGCTTGGACATACGCGTCCGTTCGCTTGGAGCGGCAGGCGCCGCGGTGAAGGAGCCCCGTCTCGAACGTGAAGCACCCGTGGCGACACGCGATCGGGCATTGTGTTAAGGTTGCAGTGTGGCGATATTACGGCATTCTCGTCGCGCGGAAAACCTCGCGAGCCTGGAGACGCGGCGCGCGGGCGAGGCTTGCCGAGTGCGCTCGGAACGTCCATGAGAACGACCCAACCTCCCGCCCCGCCCGCCAGCGCCCCGCTCCGCAAGCCCGGCAGGACGCTCGTCCTCGTCGGGCTCATGGGGGCCGGCAAGAGCTGTATCGGCAAGCGGCTTGCCCAGCACTTCGGCCTCTCCTTCGTGGACGCGGACCAGGAGATCGAGCGCGCGGCCGGCTCTACGATCGCGGACATCTTCGAGCGCCACGGCGAGGCGCATTTCCGCGACGGCGAGCGCCGCGTGATCGCCAGGCTTCTCGAGCAGCCGCCCCACGTGCTCTCGACGGGCGGGGGCGCCTTTATGGACGCGCGCACGCGCGGCAAGATCCATGAGCGCGGCATCTCGATCTGGCTGCGCGCCGACCTCGAGCTCCTGCTGCGGCGCACCGCGCGACGGGCCAACCGCCCGCTTCTCAACAACGGCGACCGCCGCGCGACGCTCGCACGGCTCATGGAGGCGCGCCATCCGGTCTATGCCGAGGCCGACATCGTGGTCGACAGCAACGACGCGCCGCCCGAGGTCACGGTCGAGCGCGTGATCGAGGCGCTCGAGCGCTTCCTCGCCCCCGAGAGAGAGGAGCGGCCGGGCAAGGTGCGCGAGCCCGCACCGTGAGCCGGCGCCGGACCATCCGCGTCGCGCTC
>DATEQI010000535.1:0-2053 GCA_035272805.1 Alphaproteobacteria bacterium
TTGCGCGTCATCTCAGTGACGTTCTCGAAGGTCTTCTCGACGTTCGTCGGCAGGATGTCGGCGTCGCCCGCATCCACGATCAGGCCGTTGGCCATCTCATATTCGAGGTACTGCTTCTCCGTCTCGGGATTGTAGAAGCCCTTCTTGCCGCCGCCGGTGAAGCGCAACGAGTGCTCGCGGAGCGCGCGCGGGCCCAAACGCGATCCGGCGAGAAAGGGCGATCCCTCGTCAAAGGGCACGCCCATGACGGCGATGGCGGCGTCAAGCGCGTCGAGATCGAGCGAGATCGCCGAGCGCAGAAAAGAAGGGATGCCCACGAAGGGCCGATCGAGGCGCGCTTGGGCGGCGGCGCCGGGGCGCTTGCTGCCGCGGGCCTTCGCTTGTCCGGGTCTTGCCATGATTCGTGAGGTCCTCAGGAGGGGTGCCGGGTCGTCAAAGCTATGCGCATCCCCTTCCCTCGGCAACACCGCCCCCTCCATTTCGCACTTGCGAAGACGCGCGCTTCACGGCATGATGCCTAATAATTCGCCATTAGGGTTGATTGATGATAAATTAGGCATAACCAGGAGCCTCGTTTTGAGCGAATTTCGCAAATCCGCCAGACTGCTCAGCGCCGGTCCGGTGGCGCGTTCCCTGCGCAAAGAGATCAAGCGGGCGCCAGAGGTTGATGCGGCTACCGTCCTCAATGCGATCCCCGACGCCGTGCTCGTGATCGGGCCGAGCGGCCAGATCCGCTTCGCCAACATGGCGGCGGAGAATTTCTTCGACACCAGCGCGCTGTGGCTCGCGGGACGCGTGCTCTGCGACCTCCTGCCCGAGGACAGTCCCCTCTTCGGCCTCATCGGGCAGGTGCGGGGCGGACTCTCGAGCGTCTCCGAATACGGGGTGACGCTCTCGACCCCACGCATCGGCGAGCATTTCGTGACCGCCCAGGTGGCGCAGCTGCCCGATGAGCCCGACTCGGTGATCGTCTCGCTGCACGAGCAGTCGATCGCACGCAAGATCGACCATCAGCTCACGCACCGCAATGCGGCGCGCTCGGTCACCGCCATGGCGGCGCTGCTCGCCCACGAGGTCAAGAATCCGCTTTCGGGCATTCGCGGGGCGGCCCAGCTTCTCGAGCAGTCGGCACCTGCCGAGGACCGCGAGCTCACGCGCCTCATTTGCGACGAGACCGACCGCATCTGCGCGCTCGTCGACCGCATGGAAGTGTTCTCCGACGGACGACCGATCGAGAAGGGCCCGGTGAACATCCACGCGGTCCTGGAGCACGTGCGCAAGGTGGCGCAGAACGGCTTCGCCAAGCAGGTGCGCTTCATCGAGAACTACGATCCCTCGCTGCCGCCGGTGGCGGGGAGCCGCGACCTGCTCGTGCAGCTCTTCCTCAACCTCGTCAAGAACGCGGCCGAGGCGGCACCCGAGAAGGGCGGCGAGATCGTGCTCTCGACGTCCTATCAGCACGGCGTCCGCCTCGCCGTCGCGGCCAGCGAGAACCGCTTGCAACTCCCCCTCCTCGTCAGCGTGCAGGACAACGGCGACGGCATTCCCGACGATCTCAAATCCCACCTCTTCGATCCCTTCGTCACGACGAAGAAGGACGGTACCGGCCTTGGCTTGGCGCTGGCCGCCAAGATCGTCGGCGATCACGGCGGCATCATCGAGTTCGACAGCGAGCCGCGCCGCACCGTGTTCAAGGTCATGCTGCCGCTCTATCGTTTGGCGAGCGCGGCGAGCGATGCGGACCGTGGAGAGCCGCTATGAGCGCTGCGACCATCCTCGTGGCCGACGACGATCGCGCCATCCGCACCGTGCTCAACCAGGCGCTCGGCCGCGCGGGATATTCCGTGCGCACGACGGGAAACGCGGCCACGCTGTGGCGCTGGGTCTCCGACGGCGAGGGAGACCTCGTGATCACCGACGTGCTGATGCCGGATGAGAACGGTCTCGACCTCATCCCGCGCATCAAGAAGATCCGGCCCGATCTGCGCATCATCGTCATGAGCGCGCAGAACAATCTCATGACCGCCGTGAGGGCGACGGAGCGCGGCGCCTT
>DATEQI010000536.1:0-16833 GCA_035272805.1 Alphaproteobacteria bacterium
GACCTCGACAAGGCGATCGCGGGTGCGGTCGTCGGCATGCGCTTCACCCGCCAGGGCCAGAGCTGCACGGCGGCGAGCCGCATGTTCGTGCACGAGGCGGTCCACGACGCCTTCGTCGAGAAGCTCAAGGCCAAGGTCGACGCCATGAAGATGGGCGACCCGTTGGACGAGGCTACCGACATCGGCTCGATCATCTCGGCGCAGCAGTACGAGCGGGTCACCGGCTACATCAAGCTCGGCCGCGCGACCCCGGGTGCCGTGGCGCACGAATGCTCGGCGATGCCCAAGGACGCCCGCTTCAAGAAGGGACTCTTCGTGCGGCCGGTGATCTTCACCGGCATCGACAACAGCCACCGCATCGCGCGCGAGGAGATTTTCGGGCCAGTCACCGCGGTGATCAAATGGCGCGACTACGAGGAGGTCATCGCGGCCGCCAACGATTCCGAGTACGGCCTCGCCGCCACCGTGTGGACGAACGACTTGCGCAAGGCGCTCGATGCCACGCACCGGCTCGAGGCCGGCTTCGTCCAGGTCAACCAGAACCTCGTGGTGCAGCCGGGGCTCTCCTACGGCGGCTCCAAGCACTCGGGCCTCGGCCGCGAGGCCTCGCTCGAGTCCATGCTCGATCATTTCACCGAGAAGAAGACGATCATATTGAACATGGCCTGAGAGTCGGAATCGGAGCTGATGCCTCCCTTGCGTCGTACCTTGCGCCGCTGGCTGCTGCGCGTGCTTCTCATCGTCGGCCTGCCGCTCGTCCTGATCGTCGGCGGCATCGTCTATTGGCTCTCGACCTCGCTGCCCGAGACCTCGGGCACGATCGCGCTTGCCGGCCTCACCGCGCCCGTCGAAATCCTGCGCGACAAGGACGGTATTCCCCATATTTTCGCCGAGAGCGACACGGACGCGATGTTCGCCCTCGGCTTCGTTCATGCCCAGGATCGCCTGTGGCAGATGGAGCAGATGCGCCGCTTCGGCAGCGGCCGGCTTTCCGAGATTGCGGGCGAGGCGACCCTCCCGCTCGACCGCTTCGCGCGTACCGTCGGCCTCGAGCGCCTCGCCGAGGCCGCCCTGGGCCGTCTCGAACCCGACATGCGCGCCGGCCTCGATTCCTATACGGCGGGCATCAATGCCTTTCTCGCCCATCACCACGGGGCCTGGCCGCCCGAGTTCATGCTGCTCGGCCTGACGCCCGAGCCCTGGCGGCCGTCCGACACGCTGCTCTGGGGCGAGCTCATGGCCGTCCAGCTCTCGGGCCACTGGGGCCGCGAGCTGTTGCGCGCAACGCTGCTCAAGAGCCTGACGCAAGCCCAAGTCGACGAGCTGTGGCCGCCCTATCCGGAAAAGGCGCCCACGACGCTCGCCGTTGCCTCCCCACCCCTCCAAGGCCTGCCGCTCGAGCGCCTCGCGGCACTCTCGGCCGCCTTCGCCGGCCACGGTGCGTCCAACGCCTGGGTCGTCGACGGCGCCCACAGCGAGAGCGGCAAGCCCCTCCTCGCCCACGATCCCCATCTCGGCTTCAGCCTGCCGATCCTCTGGTATCTCGTGCGCATCGAGACGCCGAGCCTCCGCCTCGCCGGCGTCACCACGCCGGGCGTGCCGCTCGTGATCCTCGGGCACAACGATCGCATCGCCTGGGCCATGACCACGACGGGCGGCGACGTGGAGGATCTCTTCGTCGAGAAGCTCGATCCGGACGATCCGGAGCGCTACCTGACGCCGGACGGCCCCCGCCCGTTCCGCACGCGCACGGAGATCATCACCGTGCGCGGCAAGGAGCCGGTGACGCTGAGCGTGCGCGAGACGCGGCACGGGCCGGTGATCTCCGACGTTGTCGAGAACGCGAAAGCGGCGACCGAGCGCGGCACCGTGCTCTCGCTCTCCGCCACCTGGCTCGATCCCGACAACCGCATCGCCCAAGCCCTCTACCATATCGACAGGGCGCGCAATTGGGACGACTTCTTGACCGCACTCAGGGAGTTCAACGCGCCGGAGCAGAACCTCGTCTATGCCGACGTGGATGGGCACATCGGCTTCTATACCGCAGGCGACGTGCCGATCCGCAAGGCGGGCGACGGCCGACTGCCGGTCGAGGGCTGGAGCGGAGAGCACGATTGGAGCGGGGTGATCCCCTTCGCCGAGCTGCCCCACGGGCTCGATCCGCCCTCGGGCCGCTTCGCCACCACCAACAACAAGGTGACCCCACCCTTCTATCCCTACGCGATCACGCGCGACGGCTGGGATGTGCCCTATCGCGCCGAGCGTCTCGAGGAGCTGCTCGCCGCCACGCCCAAGGCGACCCTCGACGCCTTCGCCAACATGCAGGCGGACATCGTCTCGCCGGCGGCGCGCGAGCTTCTCCCCCACCTCCTCGATGTCGAGCCTGCCGATCCGGAGGCGAAGGCGGCGCTCGAGCGCATGAGGCGCTGGGACGGCGTCATGGACCGCAACCGCGCCGAGCCGCTCATCTTCACGGCCTGGCTCGCCGAGCTCATGCGCGGCCTCTTCGAGGCCAAGCTCGGCGAGAACTTCCGCCGCTTCATGAGCGAGCGTCCCGAGCTCTTGAGCAATGTCTTCATCCATCACCCGGAGTGGTGCGCGAAGCAGGGTGCTGCCCCGCAAAGCGGCGATTGCCGCGCGCGGAGCGGGGAGGCCTTCGCGCGCGCGCTTGCCTGGCTCGCCCAGCGCTACGGCAGCGACGCGAGCCTGTGGCGCTGGGGGGATGCGCACCAGGCCCAGTTCACGAACCGCGTCTTCGAGCATATCCCGGTCTTGGGCGCGCTCATCGATGTGCAGCTTCCCATGGATGGCGGCAATTTCACGCTCAACCGCGGCGGCTTTACGCTCAACAACGAGACGGCCCCCTTCGCCGACATCCACGGCGCCGGCTTCCGCGGGCTTTACGATCTCGAGGACCTCGACCGCTCGCGCTTCATGATCGCGACCGGGCAATCGGGCAATCCCTTCTCGCGGCATTTCACCGATCTCGTCCGGCGCTGGCGCGACTTCGACTACGTCAAGCTCGCCGGCAGCCGCGAGGAGCTCATCGCCCAAGGAGCTGAGCGCCTGATATTGATGCCGCAGTAGTGGGATACGCAGCGCCCTGCACACCCCCCACCCGGCAACGCTTACGCGTTGCCGACCTCCCCCTCAAGGGGGGAGGCGCAAGTAACAGAATCCCCTCCCCCCTTGAGGGGGAGGGTTAGGGTGGGGGGTGTGCAGGGCGACGATGATGCTATGCTAATACCATGACCGTCACGATCGACGACATCCGGAAGGCCGCCGAGGCGATTGCGGGTGCGGTGGTGAAGACGCCGACGTTGGCGGCTGAGCGGCTCGGCGGGATCACGGGTGCCGAGATCGTGCTCAAGCTCGAGAGCCGGCAATATACCGGCTCCTTCAAGGAGCGCGGCGCGCTCAACAAGCTGCTCACGCTCACGGACGCCGAGCGCAAGTCGGGCGTGATCGCGGTATCGGCGGGCAATCATGCGCAAGGGGTGGCGCGCCACGCCGGCCGGCTCGGCATCCCCGCCGTCATCGTCATGCCCAAGGCGACGCCCTTCACCAAGGCCGAGCAGACGCGCCGGCTCGGCGCGCGCGTCATCCTTCACGGCGCCGAGCTGAGCGAGGCCGCCGACCACGCGCAGGAGCTCATGCGCGCGCACGGCCATGTCTTCATTCATCCCTACGACGACCCGGCGATCATCGCGGGCCAGGGGACGACGGCGCTCGAGATGCTGGAAGCAGCACCCGGGCTCGACTGCCTCGTGGTTCCGATCGGCGGCGGCGGGCTGATCGCCGGCTGTGCCGTCGCCGCCAAGGCGCTCGAGCCGGGAATCGAGATCTACGGCGTCGAGGCGGCACTCTACCCTTCCATGCTCCAAGCGCTCCGCGGTCTCGAGGCGAGCTCGGGCGGGCACTCGATCGCGGAAGGGATCGCGGTCAAGCGGCCGGGCGCCCTCACGCGACCCATCATCGCGCGTCACGTCGAGGAGATCCTCCTCGTCGGCGAGGACGTGCTCGAGCGCGCGGTCGAGATGATGGCCGAGAGCGAGAAGCTCGTCGCCGAGGGTGCGGGTGCTGCAGCGCTCGCAGCCGTCCTCGCCCATCCGGAGCGCTTTCGCGGGCGCAAAATCGGCCTCGTCGTCTCGGGCGGCAACATCGATGCGCGCGTGCTCGCCTCGATCCTCATGCGCGGACTCGCGCGCGAGGGCCGGCTCGCCCGCTTCCGCATCGAGATCAGCGACGAGCCCGGCTTGCTCGCGCGCGTGGCGGGCCTCATCGGCGAGAAAGGCGGCAACATCATCGAGGTCAACCACCAGCGGCTCTTTTACGACGTGCCGGTCACCATGGCCGAGCTCGACGTCGTGGCCGAGACGCGCAACCTCGGGCACGTCAAGGAGATCCTCGCGGCCCTTGCCGCCGCCGGCTACAAGTCGCGGCTCCTGAGCAGCACCGACAGCGCGAGCGAGGGCTGAGTACCAAGCATACGCGAATTCAAGGCGGCCTGAGGCCCGCCCAGGCGACGGGCGCGCCCCTGCAGCGTGATTCTGATCTTATCCGTTCCCGCCAAGGTGACCGGTCCGTCTTACTGTGCTAAGTTTCGATCCTCCGTCGGTCCAATGGGTCCCTAATCTCAGCCCGGCGTTTTGGTGGTCACGGAGGCTCCTGGAGGCGCGGGATGCAATGTCCCCGGTGCCACGCACAGAACCGCGAGGGCGCGAGGTTCTGCGAGGACTGCGGCAACGCGCTGGCTGCGAGCTGTCCATCCTGCGGCGCAGAGGTCGCGCCGGAAAAGCGCTTCTGTGGCGCTTGCGGGGCGCGGGTGGATGTCGCCGTCGCCGGGAGCCGCTTTGCCTCCCCGCGGAACTACACCCCCGCTCACCTTGCCGAGAAGATCCGCACGTCCCGAAGAGCCCTTGAGGGCGAGCGCAAGCAGCTCACCGTCCTGTTCGCCGATACGAAGGGCTCGACTGAGCTCATCGCCGACCGTGACCCTGAGGAAGCGCGCGAGATCCTGGACTCCGTCGTCGAACGCATGATGGAGGCTGTTCACCGCTATGAGGGGACGGTGAACCAAGTCATGGGTGATGGGATCATGGCGCTATTCGGGGCACCCCTCGCTCATGAGGACCATGCGGCGCGCGCCTGCTATGCGGCGCTGGCCATGCAAGAAGCAATTGCACAACACGCCGACGATCTGCGCGCTCGTCATGGAGCCGACGTTCAAATCAGGATCGGTCTGAACTCGGGCGAGGTTATGATTCGGTCCATCCGCAAGGATCTCCGCATGGACTACGCGGCGACCGGGCGGACGGTCCATCTCGCCGCACGTATGGAGCAATTGGCTCGACCTGGCGCGACGTTGATCACGGCCGCCACATTTACGCTGATCGAAGGCTTGTTCGAAGTCAATCCGCTAGGTCCGCTGCCGATCAAGGGAATCAGCGAGCCTGTCGAGATATACGAGCTTGGCACGGTCCGTTCGAGCCGAACGCGCTTCCAGGCCGCAACCGCAGTGCGGGGGCTCACGCAGTTGGTCGGACGGACCAGCGAGCTTCAAAGGCTACAGGAGATTCTAGCGCGCACCGCCGATGGCCAAGGTCAACTCGCCGCCTTGGTGGGCGAGCCGGGCGTCGGGAAGTCGCGCTTGGTCTACGAATTCGCTCGCTCGCAAGGGGCGCTCGGATGGATGACGCTTGACGGCCAGGCGGCATCGTATGCGAGGCAGACCGCGTATTTTTCGCTTGTGGCGTTGCTTAGAGCATACTTCGTTATTGATATCAACGACAGCATGCAACAAATGCGCACTAAGGTCACGGAAAGGCTGCTTGCCCTGGACAGCGACCTTGAAGATACCGTGCCGGCTCTTCTCTGGCTTCTCGATATTCAAACGGAGGACTTGCAGTGGCAAGAACTCGATGCGGCTGTCCGGCGCGAAAGGACGGCAGCATCCTTGCAGCGCCTGCTCGTAAGAGAGAGCCGAGCGCGGCCGCTCCTGCTCGTGTTCGAGGACCTCCACTGGATCGACGCGGAGACCCAATTCTTTCTCGACGCGCTGGTTGAGATCCTGCCGACGGCGCGCATAATGCTGATCGTCACCTACCGCCCGGACTATGAGCATCGCTGGGGCGGGCGAACGTATTATACGCAGCTCCGCATTGATTCACTGCCTTCACAGAGTGCTGAGGAGCTTCTCGCCGCCCTCGTCGGCCGCGATGCGAGCCTCCAAGGTCTCAAACAAGTCTTGATTGGCCGAACAGAGGGCAATCCGTTTTTTCTCGAAGAAACCGTTCGCGCATTGATCGAGAGCCAGACACTCGTCGGCGAGCGCGGAGCCTTTCGAACGTCGGTGGCGATTGAAGAGATCAGCATTCCTCCGTCCGTTCAAGCCGTGCTGGCCGCCCGTATTGATCGACTCACTCCTGAACAAAAGCATTTGCTGCAGGCGGCCGCCGTCATTGGCGACGACGTGGCCCTGCCGCTCCTTCGAGAAATCGCTCAGCTGCCGAATACCGATCTGCTTTCCACTCTTCAGAAGCTGCAGGCCGCGGAGTTCCTCTACGAGACTGCGCTTTATCCGGAAATACAGTACACTTTCAAGCATTCACTGACGCAGGAGGTCGCGTATAGCGGACTGCTACGGGAGCATCGCAAGTCGCTGCACGCAGCCGTCGTCGAGGCGGTGGAGAGGCTTTATCCGGGCAGGCTCGCCGAGCGCGTGGAGGCTCTTGCCCGCCATGCCATGCGCGGCGAAGTCTGGGACAAAGCAGTGCTGTACCTCCGCCAGGCCGGCCTCCAAGCCGCTAAACGCTCTGCCCACCAAGAGGCGCTTGCATGTTTCAACGACGCCTTGGGGGCTCTTCGACATCTTCCGCAAGATAAACCGAACCTCGAACAGGCTGTCGAGCTTCACTTCGCTGCCCGCAACGCACTGTGGCCTTTGTGGGACCATGCCAAGATCTCCGAGCACCTCGCAGAGGCGGAGAGATTGGCAACCGCATTAGGGGATAGAAGACGACTGGGATGGGTCGCCTCGTTCATGGTTCAGCATCACCGCATCGTGGGCGACCCTGATAGCGCCATACAAGCCGCGGAGCGCGCCCTTGTTATCGCCAGAGACCTCGAAGATATCGATCTCCAGATCGATACGAGCTTCCGGGTGGCTCTGACCTGCTTGAGCATCGGTCAGTATGCGCGCGCGGCTGGTTTCCTGATTGGGAATGTGACCGCGCTTGATGGCGAGCGAACCTACGCGCGACTGGGCGGCCAGCCAGGCTTTCCCTCGGTGCTGTCGCGGGCTTGGCTTGCGATCTGCCTGGCCGAGCAAGGTCAATTCGGCGAGGCCATCAAGCGAGGCACCGAAGCCATCGCGATCGCCGAGAAGGTCGACCACGTATACAGCCTCGTTTCCGCGCTATTCGGCCTCGGCGGCACGCAGCTTTACCAGGGCAATCTTTCAGCGGCACAGAGAACCCTGGAAACGGGCCTGTCCCTCTGTCGTCGATACAATATCCCTGTGCTGCTTCGTCTTGTGTTGTCGGAGCTCGGCTATGCCCATGCATTGGCCGGGCGGATAGACGAGGCGATCCCCCTTCTGGAGGAAGCCGCAGAGGTTGGCAGGTCGAACGCGACAATGGCGCGTCACGCGCTCTATCTGGCGTGGCTAAGCGAGGCATTTCTGCTTCACGGCCAATTTGATCAGGCCAACAGATTATGCCGCGAGGCGATCGACGTTGCGCAGCGACGCAAGGAGCGCGGTCACGAGGCCTGGGCGTTGAGACTCTCTGCGGAAATCCACTCGCGCGGACCATCTCAGCAATTTGAGGCAGCGGAAGCATTCTTTCTTTCCGCTACTGCGCTCGCCGACAAGCTCGGCATGCGGCCGTTGGCGGCCCTCGCTCGCTTCGGCCGAGGCAAGCTTTGGCTAAAGCGGGGCATGGCGAGTATGGCGCAAGGAGAATTACTGTTGGCACGGAGACTTTTCGACGAGATGGAAATGCGCCTTTGGCAACGAATGGCTGAGCAGGCGCTGGCGTCGATTGGAAAAAATTCGTGACGGCATCGTCGAACAATATATACCAAACCGTGCAGAAGTACGGGTGCTCCGCCCGCCGCTCGGTCTTTGAAGTGTAATAGCGATCGACTCCGTTCTCCTTCGCGGCCACGATCATGCCGTTTCGGGACTCAAGCCGCGTGGGCTCCCGAGGCACAATCGTGCCCTTATCTTTCACCCGTGCGTGTGGAGCGGCACTACCATCGGCGCGGCATCATTGACGGTCGCCGACCCGATTTACCGCTACTCGTCATGCGCCGCGATGCAGCGGGCTGGGGTAGTCCATCGTCTTGAGCCGCCGTAACTTCCCACGCGGTCATGCCTGCGTCCGGCGTGGACTGCCTGCCCGTGCTCAAAAAACGCATGGACGAATGTCGGATAGGATCGCAACGCCAATTATTGCGATGACGGAACAACGCATTGCGTAGGCACCGAATTGTCCGTGCATTTATGTCCTACCGAGTTGTCTGTCGGAGAAGTGGCGCACATGTCCATGCATGAAATCTGGCAGACGCCATTCACCTTCACCCAGTTAAGAACGTACTTTCCTGTAATATCAGGCTCAGTCCTTACTGATTCTGCCCCTTTACCCATCACGAATGTGCCAGTGTCCGTCACGACTCCCGATACCAGTGCAGGAACGGACTGCGCGTTAGGTGTTAATACAAGACCGGTATAACCTGCGGACAAGGGCTTCAGTTTCCCCGTTTTCTCGTCTTTCGGAACAAAGCGGCAAGTGTCGGATTTCGTGCAATCACAATCCGAATTTGCGTTCCAGCGCCCTGCTACCACGGTGGTCGCGGATTGTGTCCATCTATTAAAAAGGCTTCCGCGAAACTGGACACTTGGGTCCAAGAGATCGCATAGGCCCCTATTGTTTTGGGCGTCCTTCTTGTACCTTGGCAGTTTGTTCGGGGGCAACCCATAGGCGTCCTGAAGGGCGGTGCGCGCCGTGTTTATTTCCGCTGGAGTGCATGCCGGTTGGGCAACTGCCGCCGTCGTCGTGTATCGCACCCACGTCAAGGCGACGAGAAATGCAAAGGCTATTTTTAATGCCCTCATTTTTCCCTCCATGCCTGAGCGACGCCGAGCCCTGAGAGCTTGGCTCCTCTTTACCGGGCGGTCAACAGCTTCTTTCAGACAGCGCTAAACCATGAGGGCAAAAAGAGCAGCGATTCCATTTCTTGTTCTTGTCGCATTGATATGCTTGGGAACCGCGACGGCGACGAGCCCGGCTTGCTGGCGAAGCTCCTCGAGACGTTGTTGAGCAGCAAGAAAGCTTACCCCTGGTCCCTTCGCGCCAGGAAGCCGAGGATGCCGCGCGGGAAGAACAGCACCACAAAGACGAAGAGGAACCCAATGAAGGACATCCAGTTCGTCGTCATGCTCGAGATATAATCGCTCAGCACGACGAAGACGGCAGCACCCACCAGCGGTCCCCAGAAGGTGCGCATGCCGCCCATCACCGTCATGATCACGATCTCGCCCGACAGCGAATAATGCAGCGCGAGCGGATCGGCGAAGTTGTTGAGCAGCGCGTAAAGCGTGCCCGCGAGTGCCGTGAAAAAGCAGGAAAGCGAGAACGACATCCAGATGTGCCGCTCCACGGGAATGCCGAGAAACCGCGCCCGCCGCTCGTTCTCGCGGATCGCCAGCAGGGTACGGCCGAACGGCGAGCGCAGCAGAAGGCCCATCAGCGCCACCGCCGCCGCAAAAACCGCGAGCAGGAAATAGTAGAACGCCGGCCCGCCGCTGGTGATGTCGAGAAGGATCGGGCCGAGCCGGATCGGCGCGCGTTCGAAGCCGCGCAGCCCGTCGAAGCCGCCGGTAAAGTCATTCCAGCTGTAGGCGATGTAGTAGCACACCTGGCCGAAGGCGATGGTCACCATGGCGAAGTAAACGCCGCGCCGGCGCACGATCAAGAGGCCGAAGAGGGTGCCCGCCAGCCCGCCGAGCAGCGTACCGAGCAGCATGGCGAGCGGCGTGCTGGCGGCGAGATACTTCAGCGTCAGGCCCGCACCATAGGCGCCGAGGCCGAAATAGGCGGCGTGGCCGAAGCTCATCACTCCGGTAAAGCCCAGCAGCAGATTGAAGCCGATCGCCGCGAGGCCGAGCACAAGCACGCGCCCCGCGAGTGCTGTATAGCCGCCGAGGAGCGGCAGCCACAGCGGCACGCTGAGCAGCACCGCCCAGATGGCGATGAGCGGGAGCCAGCTGGCCTCGGCAATGCGCTTGGCCGCGCCGCCGATCATCACGCTGGTCACGTCAGCATCCCCTCTTCACCCAGGAGGCCGCGCGGCCTGATCAGCAGCACCACCATCATGATGACGTAGATCACCGCCTCGCTCGCGGTGGGATAGAAGACCGTGGTCAGCGCCGCCGCCAAGCCGATCAAAAGGCCGCCGAACAACGTGCCCGTCAGGCTGCCGACGCCGCCGACGATGATGGCGATGAAGCTCGGCATAAGCAGCTCATCGCCCATATTGGGATTGAGGCCGATCTGCCCGGCAGCCAGCACGCCGCTCAACCCGGCCAGCAGCGAGCCGAGCGCGAAGTTGAGCGAGCGCAGCATGCCGACGTTCACGCCAAGCCCGGCCACCATGTCCAGATCGAGCGTGCCGGCGCGGATGCGCACGCCGATGCGCGAGTAACGCAGGAAGGCGAACAGCCCCGCCACGGCGGCGATGACGATCACCACCATGGAGATGCGGTACCAGGTGAGGAAGAACCACGTCGGATTGACCGGCTCCGACAGGAATCTCGGAACGCCGAGCGGCAGCCCGTTGGGGCCCCAGACGAAGCGGCAGAAATCCTGGATGATGAAGGCCAGACCGAAGGTCAGCAGCAGGCTGTAAACGGGATCGCGATTGTACACCCGGCGGATCATCAGCCGCTCGATGATGAAGCCGAGCACCCCCGCCAGGATCGGCGAGACCACGAGCGCACCCCCGAAGCCGATATAGGGCGCCAGCACGAAGGCAAGGTAGCCGCCGAGTGCGAGAAAATTGCCGTGCGCGAAATTGATGACGTGGCTGAGGTTGAGGATCAAGGAGAGCCCCAACGCCATCAGCACGTAGAACGCGCCGAGGATCAGCCCGTTGGTGACGTTGAACAGGACAAGTTGCAGCACCGACCGCCCTCCTCTGGTGGCTCGTCACACGAACACGCTGCGCCGCCGCGGCCTAGCGCCAACTCTCGCAATTCCGAGCGTCACCCCCTCCCCCTCGATCCGCTTCGCGGCTCGAGCCCCCTTCAAGGGGGAGGGGGAAGTTATTGGAGCCCCTCAGTGACCCCCCTCCCCCCTTGAGGGGGATCGGCCGCCCGTTGAGGAGCGGCCGATGGGAGGGGGGGTGGATCACGCGCCCACGATTCCGAGTGCTAGTGCCGCGACAGCGGTCAGGCCGGGTGGACCATCTTGCAGCCGCTCTCCTCCACCGGCCCCGCGGCCGTCTCGCCGGATACCAGCTGCTGCAGCGTGAACACGTCGTCGGGGCTGCTCGTCGGCGGATGCACCTCGCCCACGAAAATATTGGGCAGCAGCTCATGGTCGCCGGCGCGATAACGCACCTTGCCGGGCTGCAGCGCCACGTCGGGCGGCAGCTCGAGGTCCTCGAGTGCCACCGACATCTGCGGGCCGGCGAGGGACTTCGCCTTTTCCGCAGCGAGCCGCACGGAATGGACCGCCACGTAGCCGAACCAGTTGCGGGCGGTGGGGGTCTTCTTCACCGCCTGGCGGAAGTCGGCGACGAACTCCGCGACGTGCGGCACGTTCGGCTGATTCCACCACCATTCAAAGTCCCACCACCCGGCCTGCGCCTCCTTCGGCACCGCCTTGACGCTCTCCAGCTCGAACAGCCCGCCGCCGAGCCCCATATCCTTTTCCATGCCGAACTGCGTGAACTGCTTCATGCAGTTGATCTGCGCGAGCCCGCCCATGTTGTTGAGCAGCACATTCGGCTGGTAGGCTTTGGCCTTGATCAGCGTGGCGGAGAAATCCGAGGTGTTGATCGGCAGCATGTCGCCTTCAAAGGTGCCGCCGAGCTTCTTGAGGTTCTTGACGAAGGCCTCCTGCAGCGTGTGGCCATAGGCGTAGTCCGGCGTGATGAAGAACCATTTCTTGCCGAACTTCTTCACCAGCTCCGGCGTGACCGCCGCCGCCTCCATCGACGTCGTGTTGCAGATGCGGAACACGTTCCATTTACAGTCGGTGCCGGTGAGCGGATCGGTGTGGCCGCCCGGCACGATATGGAACACCTTCTTCTGGCTGGTCACCTGCAACATGGCGTAAGCGATACCGGAGTTCACGTCGCCGAGGATCACGTCCACTTTGTCGCGGTCGATGAGCTTCTGCGTCTTCTGCACGCCGGTGCCGACGTCGTTCGCGGAGTCCTCGACGAGCAGTTCGACCTGCCGTCCGAGGATGCCGCCCTTCTTGTTGATCTCGTCCCGCGCGTATTGCGCGCCCTCGACCTCGCTTTGCGCCAATGCCGACAGGATGCCGGTCAGCGGATTGACCATGCCGATCTTGACCGGCTCCTCGCCGCGCGCGCTCAGGATGAAGGGGGCGGCGAGCTGGAGCGCGCCGAGTGCCACGCCAGCCTTGAGCAGCCGGCGCCGGTTTAACCCAAATGGAGTCTTCCGCGCATACGCTTTTGCCATAACGTCCTCCCAGTTCGAGCGCTGTTGCCAACGCATTGCGTTCTTGTCAGGGGAAGAGAATGCCGCCATTTGGGGGCGAGTTCAATGCTCCCTTCAAAACCTCGTTCCCGGCCGCTTGGCAAGGCTCAAATCGCGCCGAAAGCACTTGGCGATGCTGGGTTTTCGCTCCCCGGCCGCCGCCCCTTTGTCCTGGACGCGGCGGCCAAAGGGGCTATCTTCAAGGCCGTCCCGCCTGGAGGAGATCCCGTGCCGCAGAGCGAGCGCGCCTACCAAAACGTGCTCGAGCTGATCGGCAATACGCCGATGGTCGAGCTCACGCGGCTCGAGCGCGGACGCTCGCGGCTCTTCGTCAAGCTCGAGAGCCAGAACCCGGGCGGCTCGATCAAGGACCGCATCGGGCGCTCGATGATCGAGGCGGCCGAGCGCCAAGGGCGGCTCAAGCCCGGCGGCGTGCTGATCGAGGCGACGGCCGGCAATACCGGCCTCGCCTTGGCCCTCGTCGCCGCCCAGAAGGGCTACAGGCTCATCCTCCTCATCCCCGACAAGATGAGCCAGGAGAAGATCTTCCATTTGCGCGCGCTCGGCGCCGAGGTGATCCTCACCCGCTCTGACGTGGGCAAGGGTCATCCGGAGTACTATCAGGACATGGCGGAGCGTTTAGCCCGCGAGACCCCCGGCGCCTTCTACGTCAACCAGTTCGCCAATCCCGCCAACCCGCAAGCCCACGAGGAGACGACCGGCCCCGAGATCTGGTCGCAGATGGAGGGCAGGCTCGATGCGGTCGTCTGCGGCGTCGGCTCCGGCGGCACCTTGACCGGACTCTCGCGCTACTTCGCGAAGACGGCTCCCGCGGTCGAGATGATTCTCGCCGACCCCGAGGGCTCCGTGCTCGCCGGCTATGTCAGGAGCGGCAAGCTCGCCAAAGTGTCCGGCTCCTGGCTCGTCGAGGGCATCGGCGAGGACTTCGTGCCGCCCGTCGCGGATCTCTCGCGCGTCAAGCGCACCTACGTCATCCCGGACCGCGAGGCCTTGCTCGTCTGCCGCGAGGTCCTGCGCAAGGAGGGCATCCTCGCCGGCACCTCGTCGGGCACGCTCATCGCGGCGGCGCTCAGATATTGCCGCGAAGAGAGTGCTTCGAAGCGCGTGGTCACGCTCGTGTGCGACAGCGGGAACAAGTATCTCTCCAAGGTGTACAACGACTACTGGATGCTCGATCAGGGCTTCATCGAGCGCGCCGAGCGCCACGACTTGACCGACCTCATCTCCCGCCAGCACCGCCTGCACGCGACCGTCACGGTCAAGCCCGACGACACGCTGATGACCGCCTTGAGCCGGATGAAGCTCTACGACATCTCGCAGCTGCCGGTCACGGCGGGCGAGCGCATCGTCGGCATCGTCGACGAGGAGGACATCCTCATCCGCGTTTTCGACCACGAGGACCGCTTCCGCGAGCCCGTCGCGAGCGCCATGACGAAGAAGCTCGAGACGGTGGCGCCCTCGGCCCCCCTCTCGGCGGTGCTCGATATCCTCAAGGGCGGCCATGTCGCCATCGTGAGCGAGGGCGAGCAATTCCTCGGCCTCATCACCCGCATCGATCTTCTCAATTATTTGCGCCGCCGCATGAAGTAGCCGCGGCCGGAGTGTTCCCATGCCGGATGCGCCGAAAGAACCGAAAGCCAACCGTCTCGGCTTCGCGACACGCTCGATCCACGCGGGCCAGAGCCCCGATCCCTCGACCGGCGCCATCATGACGCCGATCTACGCGACCTCGACCTACGTGCAGGAGAGCCCGGGCGTGCACAAGGGCTACGAGTATTCGCGCAGCCAGAACCCGACGCGCATGGCTTACGAGCGCTGCCTCGCCGACCTCGAGAGCGGACGGCAGGGCTTCGCCTTCGCCTCGGGTCTCGCCGCCGCCTCGACGGTGCTCGAGCTCCTCGATCACGGCGCCCACATAGCCGCGATGGACGATCTCTATGGCGGCACCTACCGGCTCTTCGAGCGCGTGAGGAAGCGCTCGGCCGGTCTCTCGGTCTCCTACGCGGATCTGAGCGAAGGTGCCGCGCTCGACGCCGCGCTGCGCCCCGAGACGCGCATGATCTGGGTGGAGTCGCCGACCAACCCGCTGCTCAAGCTGGTCGATCTCGAGCGTGTCGCCGAGACGGCGCGCAAGCGGGGCATCATGACCGTCTGCGACAATACTTTCGCGACACCCTGGGCGCAGCGGCCGCTCGAGCTCGGCTTCGACATCGTCCTCCATTCGGCGACCAAATACTTGAACGGCCATTCGGACATGGTGGGAGGTATCGTCGCCGTCGGCGAGAACCGCGAGCTCGCCGAGCGCCTCGCCTTCCTCCAGAACGCCGTGGGTGCGGTGGCCGGACCGTTCGACAGCTTCTTGGCCCTCCGCGGCCTCAAGACGCTCGCCTTGCGCATGGAGCGCCATTGCGCGAACGCGGCCGCGGTCGCCGCCTGGCTCGCGCGGCATCCGAAGATCGAGCGGGTGATCTATCCCGGCCTCGCGAGCCATCCCCAGCACGCGCTCGCCCGGCGCCAGATGCCCGGCTTCGGCGGCATGGTCACCGCCTTCATCCTCGGCGGGCTCGAGCCCTCGCGCCGCTTTCTCGAGCGCTGCGAGATCTTCGCGCTCGCCGAGAGCCTGGGCGGGGTCGAGAGCCTCATCGAGCATCCCGCCATCATGACCCATGCCTCGATCCCATCCGAGCAGCGCGCCGCCATCGGCATCAGCGACGGGCTCGTGCGCCTCTCGGTCGGCGTCGAGGATGCGGCCGATCTGATCGCGGACCTGGACCAGGCTTTGCGCTAGGATGCGGCGGCGATCCCTGCGGCGCGATCGCAGTGGATCGCCCACTCTAGGTGCGTTATGACCAAGCGGCTTCAGAAGCTTCATCGAGCGCTCTTCTCTGCGGCCGCGACGGCGCTGCTCATCATAGGTATCTCGCTCGGCCCCGCCCCGGCCCTGGCACAGGGCAAGCCGGCCGGAGCCGGGAGTACTGCCTCCCCCTGGACCATCGATAGCGATCCCGGCAGTCTCTCCGACCCCGCCGAGCACGGCGACGCGGCCGCGCAATATGCGCTCGGGATGAAGCTGTGGCTCGGCCGCGGCATGAAGCAGGACACCAATGCGGCGATCGTCTGGCTCACGCGCTCGGCGGCGCAAGACTATGCGCTCGCCGAATCGGCGCTCGGCGTCATGTACGAGGGCGGCGACGGCGTCCATCAGGATTTCGCCAAGGCCGCCTTCTACTATGCCCGCGCCGCGCAAAGCGGCGAGGCGCTCGGCCAATACCGCCTCGGCCTCCTCTATTTGAACGGGCGCGGCGTGGCGAAGGACACTGCCAATGCGGCGCGCTGGTTCCGCGCCGCCGCTGAGCAAGGCATTCCCGAAGCGCAAAACAACCTGGGCTACCTCTATGCCATGGGCATAGGGGTAGCCAAGGACCTTCAGGCCGCGCTCGGCTGGTACCAGAAGGCGGCGCAAGCGGGCAACACTGACGCGAAAGCGAACCTCGTCAATCTTCAGGCGCAGATGGCGGCAGCGGCGTCGGCATCGCCGCAAGCACAAGGGCGGCCGCCCGATCTCAAGGACATCGTGGCCACGCTTGAGGCCCACCCGCTCGACAACGACTCGCTCACGGCGGAGTTCGGCAAGCCAGGCGCGCTCGAGATCAAGTCCGAGCCGAGCGAGGACGGGCGCTTGGAGGAGGTGCGCGTCGGTTTTACCCAGGCCTCGGGCCGAAGCTGGCTGAGCTACAAGATCTACCCCAGCTTGAGCACGGCGCTCGAAGCGTTCGAGGGTTACGGCAGGACGCCGCTCCCGGCCGGCTCGACGCTCGTCCGCCACGCCTTCACGGTCGGTCTCATGAGCAACAACCGACCCTTCACGGTGCGCTGCGTCGATAGCCGCGATACGAAGGGGCCGCCTGACGAGCATGAGGTGAGCTGCGCCTTTTTCGAGCGCGATGTGCCGCTCGTCTATGTCGGCGGCACGCAGGCGCGCTACAAAGAGGCCGATTATCCGCCCGACGAGATCTGGAAGCGTGCCGGTGCCATTGCCGCCGCCGGCTATTGGCATGTGCATCGGGTCCTGCCATTAG
>DATEQI010000537.1:0-10015 GCA_035272805.1 Alphaproteobacteria bacterium
TTGAGCTCGAGATGGCCGCTTGAGCCGGCGACGGTGATGGTGACGTGGTTGCCCATCACCTGGGCCGCGACCATGGTCATCGCCTCGCATTGCGTGGGGTTCACCTTGCCGGGCATGATCGAGGAGCCCGGCTCGTTCTCCGGAAGCGCGAGCTCGCCGAGCCCTGAGCGCGGTCCCGAGCCGAGCAGCCGGATGTCGTTCGCGATCTTCATGAGCGAGCAGGCGAGCACGTTGAGGGCCCCCGAGGCCTCGACGATCGCATCGTGCGCGGCGAGGGCCTCGAACTTGTTCTTGGCGGAGAGAAAGGGAAGCCCGGTGATGCGGGCGAGCTCCTGGGCGAAGCGCTTGTCGAAGCCGCGCCGCGCATTGAGTCCGGTACCGACGGCGGTGCCGCCCTGCGCCAGGCGATAGAGCCGCGGCAGGCAGTCGCGCACCCGCGCGATGCCGTTCTCGATCTGCGCGGCGTAGCCCGAGAATTCCTGGCCGAGGGTGAGCGGGGTCGCGTCCTGGAGATGCGTGCGGCCGATCTTGATGATCGACGCGAAGGCGCGCGCCTTGTCGTCGAGCGCCTTCAAGAGATGCTCGAGTGCCGGGATGAGCCGGCGCTCGATCTCGATCGCGGCGGCGGTGTTCATGGCGGTCGGGAAACTGTCGTTCGAGGACTGGCACATGTTGACGTGATCGTTCGGATGCACCGGGCGCTTGCTGCCGAGCGTGCCGCCCAAGAGCTCGTTGGCGCGGTTGGCGATGACCTCGTTCGCATTCATGTTGCTCTGGGTGCCCGAGCCGGTTTGCCAGACCACGAGCGGGAAATGGTCGGCAAGCGTGCCGTCGACCACCTCCTCGGCGGCGCGCACGATCGCCTGGCCGAGCTTCTTGTCGAGCGCACCCAAGGCCATATTGGCAAGGGCCGCCGCCTTCTTCTCGAGCCCGAGCGCCGAGATGAGGGGGGCCGGCATGCGCTCGCCGCCGATCCTGAAGTTCTCCAGGCTGCGCTCGGTCTGGGCACCCCAGTAGCGGTCCGCCGGCACCTCGATGGGGCCGAAGGAGTCCGTCTCGGTCCGTGTCTTCGCTTTCCCTGCCTTCGCCATGGCGCGCTCTCCTGTCACCAGAGGTCCTAGGGCCTTTAGCATGGGCCGCGGGTGCCGCCAAGCAAGGGGAGCACGGATGCTGAGGGCAATTTACCGGGAAATGCATTTACCCTCCGTCATTGCGAGCCGAAGGCGAAGCAATCCAGCTTTCGCCAAGATGTTCTGGATTGCTTCGTCGGCTTCGCCTTCTCGCAATGACGATGCCTTTCGTCATTGCGAGCCGAAGGCGAAGCAATCCAGGAGCTGATCAACTCACGCCAGATCTTCGTACAAATCGCGCCAAGCCGGGTTTGTAGACTCGATCAACGCCAGCTTTTTCTTGCGCGAGGCCCCCTTGATCTGCTTCTCGCGCAGAATGGCATTTTCCATGCTGTGGTGCGGCTCGTACCAGACCAGAAGCTTGCATCCGTAGCGCGAGGTGAAGCCAGGGACTAACGCCTCCCTGTGCTGGTACGCGCGTTGCACTAGGTTGGAGGTGACGCCGGTGTAAAGCGTGCCATTGCGCCTACTCGCCATGATATAGACGGCCGGCTGCTTCATGACCGTTTTCTGGATTGCTTCGTCGGCTTCGCCTTCTCGCAATGACGATGCGGCGGCTCAGAAATCGGGCTCGAAGCGCGGACCGCGGCCGCGGCGCCGATCGGCGCTGGACTTTGGCCTCGCCCGTCTCGGCTTCTTCTTCGCATTGAAGCGCAGGCCCGCCTCGTGCGCTCTCCGCGCCCAACGGCAGAGCGCACGGCCGTCCTTGAGGAGCTCGGCTGGCGCCTCCCAATAGGGGAGCGCTATGGTCTGTCCCTTGCGTCCCTCGTAGGTGAGGGGTCCGAGGCCGCGCCGCTCGAAGCTGCCTTTGGTCTCTTCGTCCGCCTTGAGGAAGAGGGTGCCATCGAAGACGAGCGCGAAGATCGTCCCTTCGAGATAAAGGCCGTGGCCGCCGAACATCCTGCGCGCCTCGACGGGACCGAGCGGCAGCATGAGGGCGAGAAGACGCTGGATGAGGCGATCGCGGCGCGGCACGGCTTGAGGCCGATCGTCGGTGTCGGGCTCGCGCGCCCTTACCGCGCGTTGCCGAGAAAGAAGTCGTTGCCCTTGTCGTCGGTCACGATGAAGGCGGGGAAGTTCTCGACCTCGATGCCCCAGATCGCCTCCATGCCGAGCTCGGGGTACTCGAGCACCTCCACTTTCCGGATGCACTCCTGGGCAAGCCGCGCGCCGGGTCCGCCGACCGAGCCCAGATAGAAGCCGCCGTACGCCTTGCAGGCGTCCACCACCGCCTTGGAGCGATTGCCCTTCCCGACCGAGACGTAGCCGCCGCCGTTCCTCATGAGGAGCTCGACGAAAGAGTCCATGCGCGCGGAGGTGGTCGGCCCGAAGGAGCCCGAGGCGTAGCCTTTGGGCGTCTTGGCAGGCCCCGCATAATAGATCATGCGCTCCTTGATGTGCGCGGGCAGCCCCTCGCCGCGCTCGAGGCGCTCGGCGAGACGCGCGTGCGCCAAGTCGCGCGCCACCGCCATGGGCCCGCTCAAGGCGAGCCGCGTGCGCACGGGGTAGCGGCTCAAGGTCCTGCGGATCTCGGCCATGGGCATGCCCAAGTCGATGCGCACCACCTCGCCGCCGATCTCGTCCGCTCCCGGCTCGGGAAGATATTGCGCCGGATTGGTCTCGAGCTCCTCGAGGAAGATGCCTTGGGCGGTGATCTTGCCGAGCGCCTGGCGGTCGGCGGCACAGGAGACGCCGATGCCGATGGGCAGGCTCGCGCCATGGCGCGGCAGGCGGATGACGCGCACGTCGTGCACGAAATATTTGC
Organism: Alphaproteobacteria bacterium; assembly: GCA_035272805.1. GTDB lineage: Bacteria > Pseudomonadota > Alphaproteobacteria > JACZXZ01 > JACZXZ01 > DASPPM01. The sequence continues at coordinate 2,896 of DATEQI010000537.1, forward strand.
CGCCGAACTGGGCGCCGATCCCGAAGCTCCGCGTCAGCGCGTGGATCTCCTCCTCGAGCGCGCGGTCGCGGAAGGCGCGGCCCTGCGCATTGCCCTCGCCCGGCAGACCGTCGAGGTAGCGGCAGCTCGCGAGCTTGACCGTCTTGAGGTTGAGCTCGGCCGAGGTACCGCCGATCACCACGGCCAGGTGGTAGGGCGGGCAGGCGGCGGTGCCGAGCGACTTGATCTTGCCCTCGAGCGACTTCAGAAGTGCCCCGGGCCTGAGTGCGGCCGGGGTCTCCTGGAAGAGGAAGCTCTTGTTGGCCGAGCCGCCGCCCTTGGCGATGAAGAGGAAGCGATACTCGTCGCCCTCGGTCGCGTAGATGTCGATCTGGGCGGGCAGATTGCTCCGCGTGTTGGCCTCCTCGTACATGGAAAGCGGCGCCATTTGACTATAGCGCAAATTGGTCTCGCTCCAGGTCTTGAAGATGCCGCGCGAAAGCGCCTCGCCGTCGTTGGCGCCGGTGAAGACGCGCTCTCCCTTCTCGCCCATGACGATCGGCGTGCCGGTATCCTGGCACATCGGCAGCACGCGCCCGGCGGCGATCACCGCGTTCTTGAGGAGATCGAGAGCCACGAAGCGGTCGTTGTCCGAGGCCTCGGCGTCATCGATGATCTTGCGCAGCTGCTCGAGGTGGCCCGGACGCAGAAGATGGGAGATGTCGTGGAAGGCCTCGGCGGCAAGGCGCGTCAACGCCTCCGGCGCCACCTTCACCATGCGCTGCCCCTGGAAGGAGGAGGTGCTCACATAGTCGGCGCCGAGCTTGCGGTAGGGGGCCCCGTCCTCGCCGAGCGGGAAAAGCTCCTGATAGACGAAATCCGTCATGGCACGCTTGCGGCGCTCGATCCGTGTAGACGCCCGGGTGGCGCCAATATCACTTCTTGCGGAAGGCGTCGAGGGCTACCACTTGGCCCGGCTTGTCGCCGCCTTCCTCCGCCGGCGCTTCGGGTGCCGCGGGCGAGAGCGCGCCCGCCAGCACTTCGCCCTTGAATTGCAGGCCGAAGCGCACCGAGGGGTCCACGAAGCCGGTCAGCGCCGCGAAGGGGACGCGCAGGCGCTCGTGCGCCTTGTTGAAGCTGAGCGTCACCTCGAAGGCATCCTCGTCCACCTCGAGACCCCAGAACTGATATTGGAGGACGATGGTCATCTCGTCGGGATATTGCGCGCGCAAATGCTCGGGCAGCACCACGCCGGGGGCTGCGGTGCGGAAGGTGACATAGAAATGGTGGCTGCCCGGAAAGCCGTTCTTGGCCACTTGGGCCAAGGACCGGCGCACGACTCCGCGCAAGGCGTCCTCGACCATTTTGTCGTAACGGAGCGGTCCGCTCCTCGTCGCCATGCGCTTCCCCCGGTTCCGTGACGCCCTCTTGGCGGGGCGTGAAGTGGAGGGCTTCTGTTGCCAGGCGCCCTCCGGACCCCGCCCCGGCGTGCGACGGCCGAGGACTTAAGATTTAGGCTAACCAGCCGCCCTTAGGCAGCGAGGCGAGCCTGCGCGTAGTTGTCGTTGGCAACTATGCTATGGCCCGATAACGGCGGAACCATGCCGGGCGAAGATCGCACCTTTAGCCACGCGTCGATCCTATTTCGCCCCCATCGCTGCCTCGGCCCGCCGCACGCGGGCCAAGGCCTGTTCGGAATTGGTGGAGGCGCCGGGTACTGCCCCCGGGTCCGCTGTGGTTATTGCGTACGACGTTTATCGCCATAGCCGAGTCGCCCCGGCGTCTCTGAATATAGGGATGGCGGGGCCGCTTGAAAAGCGCTTCCGAGCGCGCGACCGCAATTAAGGGCCGAGCCCCCGCCCGGCGGCTGGACAATGATTTGGGGCTTGCTAGGATGGACCTACGACATCTTGCGGATGCCGCGCCGGGCGATTGCTCAGAGCGGCCGGCGGCCGCCAGGGAGACGATCATGCCCTTAAGCCGGGAGCAGCAGGCCGAAATCGACGCCCTCCGCGCCGGCCTGAGCGAGACGCGCCGGGCGAGCGTGCCGGCGCTCGAGGAGATTCTCTACCAGCCGATTCAAGTACTCGACCACGGCTTCGTCCGCGTCGTCGACTATATGGGCGACGATGGGGCGGTGGTGCAGGCCGCCCGCGTCTCTTATGGCAGGGGCACGCGGAAGCTCTCGGAGGATCGCGGTCTGATCAACTATCTCATGCGGCATCGGCACACCACCCCCTTCGAGATGTGCGAGATCAAGTACCATGTGAAGCTGCCCATTTTCGTGGCGCGGCAATGGATCCGCCACCGCACCGCCAACGTCAACGAGTACTCGGCGCGTTACTCCATCCTCGACAAGGAGTTCTACGTCCCCGCCCCCGAGCAGCTCGCGACCCAGTCCCGCAGCAACCGCCAAGGGCGCGATGCCGTGCTGGAGGGCAAGGAGGCGAAGCGCGTGCTCGATCTCCTGCGCGAGGACGCGGAGCGCTGCTACGCGCATTATGTCGAAATGCTCAACGAGGACGAGGAGGGCCGCGTCATCGACGCGGGCCGCCGCGGCCTCGCGCGCGAGCTCGCACGCATAAACCTCACGCTCAACGTCTACACCCAGTGGTACTGGAAGACCGACCTCCATAATCTCCTGCATTTCCTCTCGCTCCGCGCCGACGCCCACGCGCAGTACGAGATCCGCGTCTATGCGGAAGCGATGCTGGAGACGGTGAAGCGCTGGGTCCCGCTCGTCTACGAGGCCTTCGCGCAATACCGCATGGGCGCAACGGCGCTCTCGGCGGCCGCGCTCAAGGTGGTGCGGCGGCTCCTCCGCGGCGAGAAGGTCGAGCAGGCGGGAAGTGGCCTCTCCCCGCGCGAGTGGCGCGAGCTGATGGCGACGCTCGGGCTCGAGGGCTGAGCGGTCTGCTTGGCGATGCGGATGTTGAAATGCCCCCGAAAAGGCCCGTCGATAGGAACGCTTGTATCCGGTGCCATTCCGCCTGGGGCTCGCAAGAGGAATTTAGATATGATTCCTTGTATCGAACCTTGATTTTGCTGAGGATTCGTATCATTTAAAGTGAATGAAATCAGGTATCGAACGCCAGCAAAACCGGGCTGTCGAGCTGCTCTCTCAGCGCGGCATGGCGCGCCTGTCGGAGCTTATGGAGGCGGGGGTTACGGCTGCGACCGTCTCGCGCATGGCGCGCAAGGGCAGACTCATCCGTCTGGCGCGTGGCCTCTATCAACTTTGCGAGGCGCCGCTTGACGCGAACCATTCGCTTGCAGAAGCCGCCAAGCTGGTCCCGAAGGGCGTCATCTGCCTCCAATCAGCGCTGGCCTATCATGACCTGATCGACCGGATTCCGCGTTCCGTTTGGATGGCGATCGGCTTCCGGGATTGGCGGCCGCGAATCACTCATCCTCCGATCCAAATCGTGCGGTTTGGGCCGAAGGCGCTCGAATCGGGTATCGAACAGCACGTCATTGAAGAGGTGTCTGTTCGCATTTACGGCGCAGCGAAGTCCGTGGTGGACCAGTTTCGCTTCTCCCACGCAGCCGGACGCCGGTATGAGAAAAGCCAAGCCTACGATATAACAACGGCGATCGAAGGTATGAAAAGCGCGCTGCGTCAGCGTAAGGCGACGCCGGCGGAGATTGCACGATTTGCCGTCGAGGCGGGGCCCAAGACATGGGAACTCGTAAGACCTTACCTCGAGGCGCTCACGGTCGATGCCTAAGCCGGTCCGCGACGTCGGCGCTTCGGTCGGGGCACGCCTGCTAAACTTGGCAAAGCAACAAAACCGAATATTTGATCGGCTGGTTACCCGGTACGTACTGGAGCGCCTTCTCTACCGCCTCAGCATAACGGCGCATAGAGATCGGCTCGTGCTGAAGGGCGCCATGCTGATCGCGGCCTGGTTCGCTGATCCGCACCGCGAAACCCGAGATGTAGACTTCCTCGGTTTAGGCAGCTCCGATCCCGCGACGATGCTGGATGTCTTCCGCGACATCTGCGCTGTAGAGATCGACGATGGCGTAAAATTTGACGCCACGAAGCTCAGCGTCGATCGCATTCGCGAAGAGCAGCGATATGGCGGGCTGCGACTCAAAACTGAGGCAACCGTGGGCGGGGCACGCGTGAGAGTAGTCATAGACGTCGGCTTTGGCGATACAGTCGAACCTGAGATGGAGGAAATCGAGCTTCCGATCATGCTCGATCTGCCAGCGCCCCGCTTGTGGGCCTATACGCGTGAATCCGTTATCGCGGAGAAATTTCATGCCATGGTGATACTCGGTCGCGCGAACAGCCGGATGAGGGACTATTACGATATCTGGCTTCTGGCGCGCACCCATGAGTTCGCGGGCGAGCGCCTCGCAAAGGCGATCGCAGCGACCTTTCGCCGGCGGCAGACCGTCATTCCTCTCGAGCTGCCGGATGGGCTGGCCCGCGCATTCGCGGAAGACCCGACGAAACGGAGGCAATGGGCGGCCTTCGCAAATGAAGTTTCGGAGAATACCGTCCCTCTTGCCGAGGTCATCGACGATCTGGCCGCCTTTCTGTGGCCGAGAGCAGTCGAAGCGCGAATGATCCGGGCCGATGAACGCCGGCGGGAGCCTGGCGCTATTGGATGACGATGCGCGGCGCGCGGCGTGCGATCTCGCCGAGCGATTCTCGGGCCTTCTCCCAGACGCGCGCGGCGATTTGCACGTAGACCTTGGCATGGGCGCTTTCGGGATGGGAGATCACGATCGGCTGGCCGCCGTCGGAGGTCTCGCGGATGACGATGTCGAGGGGGATCTCGCCCAAAAACTCCGTGCCGAGCCGCTCCGCCTCGCGTCGCGCGCCGCCGTGGCTGAAGATCTCGCTGCGCTCGCCGCAATGGGGGCAGAGGAAGTAGCTCATGTTCTCGACGATGCCGAACACGGGCACGTCGACCTTGCGGAACATGTTGAGGCCCTTGCGCGCGTCGAGGAGGGCGATGTCCTGGGGGGTGGAGACGATCACGGCCCCCGTGAGCGGCACCTGCTGGGCGAGCGTCAGCTGGGCGTCGCCCGTGCCGGGAGGCATGTCGACCACGAGCACGTCGAGCTCGCCCCAGGCGACGTCGCGCAGCATCTGCTGGATGGCGCTCATCACCATGGGTCCGCGCCAGATCATGGGCGTGTCCTCGGCCACGAGGAAGCCCATGGACATGCAGAGGACGCCGTAGTTCTCCAGCGGCTGCAGCGTGCGGCCGTCGCTCGTGCCCGGCCGCCCGGAGATGCCGAGCATGCGCGGCATCGAGGGCCCGTAGATGTCCGCATCCAAGACGCCGACGCGCAAGCCCAGCGTCTTGAGCGCCAGCGCCAGGTTGGCGGCGGTCGTCGACTTGCCCACCCCGCCTTTGCCGCTCGCCACGGCGACGATGGCACCGACCCCCGGCACCATCGCCTTGCCGGATGCGGGGGCAGCCGAGGTGCCGCCCGGCGCGCGCGCGGGCGCTGGCCGTGCGGCGGAGGCCTCGCGCTCGGCAGTCAGCACGGCCGTCACCGAGGAGACGCCGTCGAGCTTGAGCACGGCCGCCTCGGCGGCCTTGCGCAGGGGCTCCATATGAGGGCCTCGCTTGGCGTCCACGTCGATCGCGAAGCCGACGTTGCCCTCGCGCACGATGATCCCGGAGACCATGCCGAGAGTGACGATGTCGCTTCTGCGCTCGGGCTCGATCACGCTCTTGAGGGCGGTCAGGACTTGCTGCTCCGTGACGCCGGCCATGCTTGCAATCTCCGCTCTTCGACCAATATTCGCTGGGTCCGGTACCGCTTTGGTTTGCACGGCCTGCCCGGCTGTCATATAAGGCCATCTGGCTTCTTTGCAAAGCCGCGGGTCCGGGCCCGTTTGACCCGAAATCGGTTTCGAGGAACCAACAGATGCCGTGGAGCAATCAAGGCGGTGGCGGCCCGTGGGGTGGGGGCGGTGGCGGCGGAGGCGGTCCCGGCCCGTGGGGGCGCGGTCCGTCCGGGCCGCAGCAGCCCAACCTCGAGGATATCGTCCGCAGGCTCCAGGATATGCTGCGGCGCTGGCTGCCCAGCGGCGGGCGCAACACGCGCCTGATCCCTATCTTCATTCTCATCGCCCTCGGCCTTTGGCTGCTCACCGGCCTCTACCGCGTGCAGCCCGACGAGCAGGGCGTGGCGCTCATCTTCGGGCGCTGGGCGGCGACGACCGGACCCGGGCTTCATATCAACGTGCCGGCCCCGATCGGCCATGTCTACACGCCCAAGGTGACGCGCGTGAACCAGGTCGAGATCGGCTTCCGCACGGGCGCCGAGATCGGCCGGCCCGGCGTGGTGCGCGACGTCGAGCAGGAGAGCCTCATGCTCACCGGCGATGAGGACATCATCGACATCAAGGCGGCGGTGTTCTGGGTGATCAAGGACGCGGGGCAGTATCTCTTCAACATCCGCAACCCCGAGGGCACGGTGAAGGACGCCTCCGAGGCAGCCATCCGCGAGATCATCGGGCAAACGAACTTCGAGAACGCCTATACCAACGGACGCAAGACCATCGCCATCGAGGCGCCGAAGCTCATCCAGAAGATTCTCGACAGCTACACCGCGGGCATTCAAATCACCCAGGTGGCACTCCAGGCGATCGATCCGCCCAAGGACGCGAAGAGCGCCTTCCTCGACGTGCAGACCTCGCGCGAGGACAAGGAGCGCGCCATCAACGAGGCGCAGGGCTACCTGAACGAGGTGACCCAGAAGGCCCAGGGCCAGGCCGAGCAGATCACCAAGGCCGCGGACGCGTACAAGGCCGAGCGCATCAACCAGGCGAGCGGCGATGCGCAGCGCTTCCTTCTCATCTACCAGCAGTATCAGCAGAACAAGGAAGTGACCACGCGCCGCCTCTATCTCGATATCATGGAGAAGATTCTGGGCGGGATGAACAAGGTGTTGATCGCCAAGGATATCGGCGGCTCCGGCGTGCTGCCCTATCTGCCGCTCGACGAGCTCGTCAAGCACGAGCAGCACCCTGCACAGCAGAAGGGAGGCCAGCCATGAGCCGCGGCGTCCTTCTCGGTGCGGGAATCGCGATCCTCGTCTTCCTCATCGTGGGCTTTTCCGCGATCTTCACGCTCGAGCCATGGCAGCAGGCGCTGGTGCTTCAGTT